>JACQEQ010000194.1 GCA_016200445.1 Gammaproteobacteria bacterium
AGGTCATGCGCGGCAAGAAATTCAAACTCGCGGTGGTGGGCATATTGGCTGCATTCGGTGCGGCGGCGGTGGTTTACAGCAATACTTCCGCGAAGCGCGAAGCGGCGAAGAGCGTAAATGTCGAGCCTGCAAAAGCGCAAGCCGCGTTGTCTGCGGCTAAGTCGGCGCTCACGGTTACGATCGCCACGCCACGCATAGTGGCATGGCCGCGCAGCCTGACCACCAACGGTAACATCGTTGCGTGGCAAGAAGTGGTGATCGGCGCCGAGATCGGCGGGTTACGTTTGATTGAGGTGTTAGTCAACGTGGGCGACAAAGTGAAACGTGGCCAACTACTCGCACGCATCTCAAGCGATACGGTGGATACCGATCTGGCGCAAGCCCGTGCCGCCGTCGCTGAAGAAGAGGCGATGCAGTCCGAAGCCATTGCCAACGCCGACCGTGCGCGCCAGTTGCAGGCCACGGGGCTGATCAGCGCGCAGCAAATTACTCAGTCGCTCACCGCCGAGCAAACGGCGAAAGCGCGGCTCGCTGCAGCGCGCGCACGGGTGCAGTCCAACGAATTGCGTTTGTCGCAGACACATGTGCTCGCCCCGGATTTCGGCGTAATTTCCGCGCGCACTGCAACCGTGGGTTCGCTCGCACAGCCCGGACAAGAACTGTTCCGCATGATTCGGCAGAACCGCTTGGAGTGGCGCGCCGAAGTGACCGCCACCGAATTGCCCCGCATTCAAACCGGCCAGGCGGTGATGGTGGAAGTGGCCGACGGCGTGACGACCCAAGGCCGGGTGCGCATCGGCGCACCCACGGTAGACCCGCAAACTCGCATCGGATTGGTGTATGTCGACTTGCCCGCCGACAGTCCAGCGCGCGCGGGTACGTTTGCGCGCGGGGTATTCGAGTTGGGTCAAGCTCCGGCACTGACGTTGCCGCAGTCGGCGGTGCTGTTGCGCGAGGGGTTTAGCTACGTGTTCAAGGTTGATAATAATAATCAGGTTGCACAGCTTAAGGTGTCGACCGGACGGAGGGTTGAGGATCAAGTCGAGATTATTTCTGGATTGGAGCCAAACACGCGCGTGGTGTTTAACGGCGTGGGATTTTTAACCGACGGCGATACGGTGCGCGTGGTCGAGGCCCAGGCGGTATCTAGTAAGTAGCGGGTTTTGATTTTATGTCGGTGTGTATAAGCGTGTGGTGCTGGCTCCATTAGCGTTGTCGAGTATGCCCACCCAGACCACCCCGTCGGCTAGCGCCGCCAGCCCTCCTCGAAAATGAGGAGGGGAGAACGGTTTTTCCTCCCTTCCTCATTTTCGAGGAGGGGTGCCCCGCAGGGGTGGGGTGGTTGGACGGCCCCGTATACCGGCCAACTGCAATTTGTAGGGATAAACACATTATGAATGTTTCCGCCTGGTCGATTAAAAATCCGATTCCCGCGATCCTGTTCTTCATCATGCTCACGCTGATGGGGTTGATGGGGTTTCGCGCGATGAAGATTCAGCAGTTTCCGGATATTGACCTGCCCACGATTATCGTGAGCGCATCGCTGCCGGGAGCGAGTCCATCGCAGCTCGAAACCGATGTCGCGCGCAAGATCGAAAATTCGATCGCAACCTTGCACGGCGTGAAGCACATCTACACCCGGGTGCAGGACGGTGCCGCGACCATCACTGCCGAATTCCGCCTGGAAAAATCCACCCAAGAGGCGCTCGATGATGTGCGCTCGGCGGTGGCACGGGTGCGCTCTGATTTGCCTGCGGATTTACGCGACCCGATTGTCTCCAAGATGGACTTGGCGGGCATGCCGATTCTTACTTACACGGTGGCGTCGGATCGCATGGACGACGAAGCATTGTCCTGGTTCGTCGACAATACCGTGGTTAAAAGCATGCTCGCGGTGCGTGGAGTCGGCGCGGTCAGCCGGGTCGGCGGCGTGGAACGCGAAGTGCGCGTCGAACTCGATCCAGGCAAGCTGCTCGCGCTGGGCGCAACCGCCGCCGACATCTCGCGGCAATTACGCCAGATCCAGCAAGAAGCTTCCGGCGGCCGTGCGGACGTGGGTGGTGTGGAACAATCGGTTAGAACCGTCGCGACGGTGCATTCCGCCGAAGAGCTGGCGCGCATGGATATCGCCTTGGCCGGCGGACGGCGGATTCGGATGGACCAGGTAGCGACAGTATTAGATACCGTCACCGAGCGGCGCTCCGCCGCGTTACTCAACGGTGCGCCGGTGGTCGGTTTTGAAATCACCCGCAGCCGTGGCGCCGGTGAGGTCGAAGTTGCCGCCGAGGTGCGCACCGCGTTAGAGAAACTCAAAGCCGCAAATCCGCATATCACGGTGGTCGAAGCATTCAACTTCGTCGATCCAGTGGAGGAAAATTACCACGGCTCGCTGACGCTGATGTACGAGGGCGCCATACTTGCGGTGCTGGTGGTGTGGCTGTTTCTACGCGACTGGCGCGCAACACTGGTGGCGGCTACCGCGTTGCCGTTGTCGATCATCCCCGCGTTCGGTGCGATGTATTTGATGGGCTTTTCCATCAACGTCGTGACCTTGCTGAGTTTGTCGTTAGTGATCGGCGTGCTGGTCGACGATGCTATTGTCGAGATCGAGAACATCATGCGCCATCTGCGCATGGGAAAGACCGCCTACCAGGCGGCGATGGAAGCCGCCGATGAAATCGGCCTGGCGGTGATTGCCACTACGTTCACGTTGATTGCGGTGTTTCTGCCGACGGCTTTCATGGGCGGTGTGCCGGGAAAATTTTTCGTGCAATTCGGCTGGACCGCCGCAATTGCGGTGTTTTTCTCGCTGGTGGTGGCGCGCATGCTCACGCCGATGATGGCGGCCTACCTGCTGCGGCCTTCCGTGCGTGAATACCATGAGCCGCGCTGGCTGGCGGCATACATGAGCTGGGTGGCGTGGTGTTTGAAGCATCGTATCAAGACATTATTGGCCACGGCCGTTTTCTTTATCGGTTCGTTCGCGCTGGTGCCGTTGCTACCCACTGGTTTTATCCCGCCCGACGACTTGTCGCAAACCCAGGTGTATCTCTCGCTGCCACCCGGCGCGACGTTTAAGCAAACCTACGAAAGCGCCGAACAAGCACGCATATTGGTACAGAAGCATCCGCATGTGAAGCTGGTGTATACCGCGATTGGCGACGGCTTGGCCGGTGGCGACCCCTTCATGATGGGCGGTGCAGCTGAGGGGCGCAAAGCCACGTTGACGATCAACATGACGCCGCGTGGACAACGCGGCGGTATCAGCAAGCAACAAGTCGAACGCGAGTTGCGTCAATTGCTCGAAGAGTTGCCCGGCGCACGCGTATCGGTCGGTTTCGGCGGTTCGAGCGAAAAATACATGCTGGTGCTGGCGGGTGAAAATGGCCAGGTGTTGTCAGATCACGCGCGCGTAGTCGAGCGCGAGCTGCGTACTATTCCGGGCGTCGGCAATGTCACGACCACCGCGAGTTTGGTCCGTCCCGAACTCACTGTGCGGCCGGACTTCGCCCGCGCCGCCGACCTGGGCGTCACTTCGGCGGCCATCGCCGACACCTTGCGCATGGCGACCGCCGGCGATTACGACCAAGGCTTGGCGAAACTGAATCTCGCACAGCGCCAGGTACCGATTGTTGTCAAATTACCGCTCGCGGCGCGCGAAGACCTCGAACTGCTGGGGCGGCTTACGTTGCCCGGCACGCATGGCCCAGTGATGCTCGGCAGCGTGGCGTCATTCACCATCGACAGCAGCCCGGCAGAAATTAATCGTTATGATCGCCTGCGCAATATCAATTTCGAAATTGAGCTCAACGGGCAACCGCTCGGCTTGGTCGAACAAACTGCCTCGGCACTCCCCAGTTTGAGCACGCTGCCGCCGGGCGTGATCAAAACCGCCGTAGGCGACGCCGAAGCGATGAACGATCTATTCGCTAGCTTCAGTCTGGCGATGCTGACCGGCGTGATGTGTATCTACATCGTGCTGGTATTGTTGTTCAAAGATTTCGTGCAACCGGCGACCATCCTCGCGGCCTTGGTCTTGTCGATTCCCGGCGCCTTCCTGGCGTTGTTCTTGACGCACACCGCCGTGTCGATGCCGTCGATGATCGGCTTGATCATGTTGATGGGCATTGCCACCAAGAACTCGATCCTGTTAATCGACTACGTCATTCTCGGACGCCGCAAAGGCTTGGACCGCTGGGACGCGCTGCGCGACGCGTGCCACAAGCGCGCACGGCCGATTGTGATGACCACCGTCGCGATGGGTGCGGGTATGTTTCCAATTGCCATGGGCTGGGGCACCGATCCGAGCTTCCGCGCGCCGATGGCGATCGTCGTGATCGGTGGATTGATCACCTCGACCTTCCTAAGCCTGCTCGTGATCCCGGTCATCTTCAGTTACGTCGATGACGCCATTGAGCGCGTGCATAATTTGTTCAAGCGAAGACCGGTTGTGCAGGTACCGGATGCGCTATGAGGTAGTACGTTGAAAGTTGCGCATCAAACCACACGCCCGAACCTTGAACATACCCAAATCGGGGTCTATCATTCCCAATATGGGAATAAAGAAACGAGCAACGAAAATTTCCGCAGTTCCGGCGACGGGCGTCGCGAGCGCGCTGTTCACCAAAGTTCAGCAGCGTGTGCTGGGCGTGCTATTCGGAAATTCGGGCCGGAGTTTTTATGCGAACGAGATAATTGTGCTCGCGCAGTCCGGTACCGGAGCGGTGCAGCGGGAGTTGGCTCGTCTTGAGACGGCGGGGTTGGTGACCGTTACCCGCATGGGCAAGCAAAAGCACTATCAGGCCAATGCGGAGTCAGCGGTGTACGAGGAATTGCGCGGGCTGGTACTGAAGACATCGGGCCTTACCGATGTGTTGCGGGTTGCACTGGCGCCGCTGGCCGAGCAGATCACCGCCGCGTTCGTCTATGGTTCGGTCGCCAAACGGCAGGATACTGCGACGAGCGACATCGACCTGATGGTCGTGAGCGACAGCTTGTCGTATGCCGATCTGTTCGCGGCGTTGGAAGACGCGACGCACCGGCTGGGCCGGCCTGTGAACCCGACGGTGTACTCACGGCAAGAACTCGCCAAGCGCATTCGAGCCGACAACGCCTTCGTCACACGGCTGATGGAACAACCGAAGCTGTGGCTGATCGGAGAGGAACATGGCTTTGGCACTTGAACACCTGAGCGGGTCCGGCGAGTCGCTACAAAAAGAACCCCCAGACGCAAAAGAGTTCGCAGGCTTGCGTCGCTCCGGTTTGGCGCGCATGGCAATAGCGCAAGTATCTACGTATTCACACGTGCCATGAATTACACCACCTTCGCCGACAGCTTTCTGCGGAAATCGTTTTCCGCATTGAGCGAGGCAATCATCTCGCCACCCACGTTGGAGAGTCGCGCAAGATCCGGCCGGGGGATTTCTTGTTGGTTCTCGAAAACCAACAATGAATCGAAGTGGACATTTTGCTGAATCATATACTGCAAAAATATTGTCGTTAACCTAGCCTTATCGCGATTCGGAATACCGTACAAAAACAGCAGCCGGCCTTTGTGCGCCTCAATGCAAAAATCCACCGGGTAATTCTCGGCATTCGGCACGTTGGGCACGATGAAATCGCGCTTGACGCGCTCCTCGGGAACGATGGCTTTAATCTGTTCCTGCAAATCGTCGTAGAACGTAGACGCCACATGCGAACGATTCAGAAAAGTAAGATCGTAGACTCGGGTGAGCGTCTGGCCTAAACGAAAAACAGCATCGGCCAGATGCTCTAAACTCGCATCTACAAAAAACTCCCCTTTCTCTTTGTCGTACCCAACCTGTTCCTGAGCGATGATCTGCTCCATCAGCAAACTGCGCGTTCCTCCAAATACTTTATCGATGTCATTTTCATAACTGAGGTGCATCAGCGTATGACCGCGATCACCCAAGCGAATACCGCCAGTTCCGGTCTCGGTAAGATAAATCGGGTAGCGATCGCCATCTGGATAACAAAATGGAGTATCCAGCATCACGACCTTGTCCGGCCGCGTCACAACGGATACGTTTGCGCACAGTTGGTTGCACAAGAGTTTTTCATCGATTTTCAGCATGACACTGCTTCCTAATTTGCGCCGAACATATCCCGCTCATCCGGCTGTGTTGGCAAACCGTTAACCATGCAATCGCTTACCAAACAATGTAGGGCACCGTCGAGCTTCTCGTAACGATTTGTTTCATCCGCATGCGTTTCCGGCTTCCGACCGAGACTTATCGCTGCAGCGGTTGCGATATGAATATGGGGTCGATACTGGATGTCGTGGTGGGCATGCCCACCACCGTTATAACGGCAAAGCGTAAGCGCAGTACCGTCAGGTTTAATGATTTTCAAACCACACGAGAAATCCCTCTCGTCGTTTGTATTTTGGCGAAGGTAAATTTCGAATTGATACTTTCCGCCCTCCGCCAGGAAATTTTTCTGGCGATGTCCCGGTTTGTTTTTCCACTGACATCTGGGATTAGCTACCAGCTTTGGCAACTGTCTCAGATGATCCAGCTCCGCGTCAGTCGGCACATCGAAATTCATGTTTGTAGTTACTCCACTCCCGATTGAATTACCTTCAACGACTCAATCCCCGATCATCTACGATCTTCACCGCCACCTTGCGATTCTTGCTCACCTTGTACGGCAGCGACAATAAAGAGGGCCGAGCTTACGTGATTGGATTTCAACTTGCTCCAAGCAATGCAAAATGAACGTCTCGTGTTCCGTCACTGCTGCAATGTAATCTCTTTGAATAATCTCGCAATAGTCTCAGCAAAATACTATCGCATAGTAGTGGCATCGTTAGACCGACTTCAAGAAAGTCTACAGGGAGGAACGGCACCAGCGGAGTTTTTCTAAAATGAAACCAATAATAAGAAACAATCGGAACCAAAGAACGAGAACTGTCTTTCTGATTTCGTGAAGCTACATCTTACGGGCGAACTGAAGCATCGCAGCGTGTTGGTCAGTCGCGAGGTGGAAATTAATAACTGGCCGGGGCAAGGTCGTGGCAATTGCGTCGATATCGTTGTCCAGATGATTACCAGCGAAGGCGAAAAATTCACTGTCGTCATTGAATCCAAAGGATGCTGGAATAAAGAGCTGCACTCGCAAATGGAGACGCAACTTAAGCAGCAATATTTAGCAGGCGCCGGACACCGCTGCGGTGTCTATCTCGTCGGGTGGTTCGGAACGGAGCACTGTAAAGCCAATCGCCAGAGCTTAAAAGTATTGAAGCGAAAGCTTAAAACACAGGCGAAAAAACTGTCGCATGAGGGCGTAACGCTGCGGGTGTTTGTTTTAGACGGTACGCTACCGCTCGCACGGAAGACATTAAAAAGTGTGAAGAAACAATGAAGATTACGACCGATTGTACGAGTGTAGCGGCTTCAGCTTTGCACTGATCGCCCACCGTGAGCGTTCGCCGCTCGAGTCGCAGCACTCCGTAGGGCTCGGGTATACTTGCCCGACTGCCAACGGACCACGACATGACCACAGAAAAAACTGAAAGCAAACTCTGGGGCGGGCGCTTTGACCAGCCCACCGACAAGTTCGTGGAAGAATTCACCGCCTCGGTGAATTTCGATAAGCGTCTCTACGCGCATGACATCCTGGGCTCGAGTGCACATGCGCGCATGTTGACTAAGGTCGGCGTGCTCACGCAGATCGAGTGCGATGCCATCGTGAAAGGCTTAGAAGAAATTCGTGCCGAAATTGAGCGCGGTGAATTCGCCTGGTCGGTGAGTTATGAAGACGTGCACATGAACATCGAAGCGCGCCTGACCGCGCGTATCGGTGAAGCGGGTAAGAAGCTGCATACCGGCCGCTCGCGCAACGACCAAGTCGCGACCGATGTGCGTTTGTATCTGCGCGAGCAAATCGATGTGCTGCTCGCGCAACTCACGCGCCTGCAAAGCGCGCTGATCGATGTGGCCGAGCGTGAGGCCGATACCATTCTGCCCGGATTCACGCATTTGCAAACCGCGCAGCCTGTCACGTTCGGGCACCACATGTTGGCGTGGTTCGAAAATCTGCGCCGCGATAGCGAACGCCTGCGCGACTGCCGCAAACGTGTGAATGTGATGCCGCTGGGTGCGGCGGCGCTGGCGGGCACGACTTATCCGATTGATCGGGCCTACACTGCGCAACTGTTAGGTTTCGACGCGGCCGCAGAAAATTCACTCGATGCGGTCAGCGACCGCGACTTCGCGATTGAATTTGTCGCGGCCTGCTCCCTGATCATGATGCATCTGTCGCGGTTTTCCGAAGAGCTGGTGCTGTGGTCGTCCACCCAATTCAACTTCGTGGATTTAGGCGACGGTTTCTGCACCGGCTCGTCCATCATGCCGCAGAAAAAAAATCCCGATGTGCCGGAGTTAGTGCGGGGTAAAACCGGCCGCGTGTACGGCCACTTGACGGCGTTATTGACATTAATGAAAGGCCAACCGCTCGCCTACAACAAAGACAACCAGGAAGACAAAGAGCCGCTGTTCGACGCCATCGACACCGTGCAAGGTTGCCTGCGCGTGTACGCCGACATGATCCCGGTCATGCAGGTAAAAAATGACGTGATGCGCGAAGCCGCGCGGCGCGGCTATGCCACTGCGACTGATTTAGCTGACTACCTCGTGCGTAAAGGTGTCGCGTTCCGTGACGCGCATGAAATCGTCGGCAAGAGTGTGCGCTACGGTATCGAGCAGGGCAAAGACCTGGCGCAACTGTCACTCGCGGAGCTGCAAAAATTCTCCCCGGTGATCGAGCAAGACATTTTCGGTGTGCTGACTCTGGAAGGCTCGGTCGCCGCGCGCAATCACATCGGCGGGACGGCGCCGGCGCAGGTGCGGGCGGCGGTAAAAAGAGCG
Source organism: Gammaproteobacteria bacterium (assembly GCA_016200445.1). Taxonomy (GTDB): domain Bacteria; phylum Pseudomonadota; class Gammaproteobacteria; order SG8-11; family SG8-11; genus UBA6921. The sequence goes on from JACQEQ010000194.1 coordinate 8,889, forward strand.
CGCGAGTGGGTGCGGCATTCAACCGGGTGAGGCGCTATCGAGATGACCTACCAGCAACTTGCTTACCTGCACTTAGCCACTATTTTGCCTGCTTTTTTGATAGGCACATTTTTGCTGCTCAGACGCAAAGGCACAGCGCTGCACAAGGCATTGGGTCGTAGTTATCTGTTGCTGATTTTAGCTACCGGCGTGATTACGCTGTTCATGCCCGCGCAGGTTGGCCCGAGTCTGTTGGGACACTTTGGATTTATCCATACGTTCAGTTTGCTGGTGTTCTACAGCGTGCCTGCCGCCTATATCGCGGCGCGACGCGGCGACATCAAGACGCATCGCGGCAATATGATCGGCCTGTATGTGGGAGGGATTATTGTCGCGGGATCGTTTGCGCTGATGCCGGGACGCATGCTGAACGAAATGTTATTTAAGTAACAGTATCAACCCGCCGCAGAAGCCTCAGCTTCCGCGAGCTCCAGCTCGAGTTCCCTTAACTCGCACACCCGTTGAATCAACGCGCTGTCGCCCTGTAAAGCTTCGAGGTGCGCGTCATCGTTGACGTTTGTGTTATTGCCGAAAATTGAAGTTAACAACCGTGTGATCGTGTTCATGTTCCGTCTCCATCGCTACTGCGCATGATGCGACGGACGTTGCTACGCGTCGCGTAATTATTACACCGTACGCGTGTGGCAAACGAATGATGGAAAAATGACTTTGTTGTGACAAAACGTTGGGAAATATTAGCGCTAAAGGAGGGTTCCTTCCCCCTGCAAGGGGGAAGGGCAGGATGGGGGTGAATGATAAAACGGTGTGCGTGCGCACCCCCATCCCAGCCTTCCCCCTTGCAGGGGGAAGGGGTGCGTCAAGTCGAAGAGTAAGGTTCTTTACAATTTTTTAGTTCATTACTAGCTGCGCAGGGTTTCCTGTTCGATCTGTTCCAGGCTGGTATGGCGCACGTCTTTACCTTTGACCAGGTAGATGACGTATTCGCAGATGTTGCGCGCGCGGTCGCCGATGCGTTCGAGCGCGCGGGCGGACCAGATGACGTCGAGCGCGCGCGGAATGGAGCGCGGATCTTCCATCATGAAGGTGATGAGCTGGCGCATGATGCTTTCGTATTGACGATCGATCTGCAGGTCGGTGCGTGCGACTTGCAGCGCCGCTTGCGGATCGTTACGCGCGAAGCAATCGAGCGAATCGTGCAGGATTTTTTTGACCTGCGCGCCCATGTTTTCCAGTTCCATGCACTGTTTTTTCAGCGTACCGACTTTGGAGAGTTGCAGCGCCATGCGGCCGATACGTTCGGCTTCGTCGCCGATGCGTTCCAGGTCGGTGATGGTTTTGATCACGGCCATGATCAGGCGCAGGTCGCTGGCGGTGGGTTGGCGGCGTGCGATGATTTGCGTGCATTCTTCGTCGATGGCGACTTCCATCGCGTTCACTTGGTAATCGGTTGCCAGGACGCGTTCAGCCATCGCGATGTCGCTGTCCACCAGGGCAATAAGTGCATGGGCAAGTTGTTGCTCGACCAGTCCGCCCATGGCGAGTACGCGGCTGCGAATATCTTCGAGCTCCGCGTTGTACTGGTGGGAGATGTGCGCGCTGATGCTGGGTTTGTCCATTAACTCGTTCCTCGCGTAGAAATAAGTGCGCACTGCGCGCACCGTCGAATAACTATAGTATGGGCTAACCGTAACGTCCCGTGATGTAATCTTCGGTTTGTTTCTTCTTGGGATTCGTAAACAGCGTCGCGGTCGCGTCGAATTCGATCAGTTCACCCAGGTACATAAACGCAGTGAAATCCGAGACCCGTGCCGCTTGTTGCATATTGTGGGTGACGATCACGATGGTGTATTTGGATTTCAGCTCGTAGATCAATTCTTCGATTTTAAGTGTCGACAACGGGTCAAGCGCCGAGGCCGGTTCGTCGAGTAATAGCACTTCCGGTTCGATGGCGATGGCACGTGCGATCACCAGGCGTTGCTGTTGTCCGCCCGACAGGCTCAGCGCGTTCTCGTGCAGGCGCTCTTTTACTTCATCCAACAGTGCGGAACCACGCAAGGCATTTTCGACGGCTTCGTCTAACACACGACGTTTCGACACGCCTTGAATCCGTAGTCCGTAGGCGACATTTTCATAGATCGATTTGGGGAAGTGGTTGGGTTTCTGGAACACCATGCCGACGCGTTGACGCAAATCGGCGACATTGACCGAGCGTGCATGAATATCCTGGCCTTCCAGCGCAATTTTGCCTTCGATGCGCACACCGTCGACCAGGTCGTTCATGCGATTGAAGCAACGCAACAAGGTGGATTTACCGCAGCCGCTGGGACCGATAAATGCCGACACGCGGTGGCGTGGCAGCACCATGTTGACATTTTTCAGCGCCTGCTTGCTGCCGTAATAAAGATTGAGGTTGCTGACCTCGATGCTCTTGTGCAGATCTGCCAGTTTGGCTGGTTGCGTAGAGCGATTGAGAATGGAAGCGTCCAAGCCGTGCGTAAGAGTTGCCATAATCCTAGAAACCTCAGTTGAACGGTCTGCGGAGTGCGAACCATTGGGTGCAGGGCAAGACGCAACGAGCGAGGAATAGCAAGCTATTCCGACGAGTTGCAACGCAGCCATGCGCCCAATGGTTCGTGCTCCGCTGATCGTAGCGGGCCTCAGCCCTGGGGTGAAGCCTGTAAAAACTAAAAATATCAATACCTGCGCACACTTGCTTATACCTTTAGCGGTCAACTGAGGTTTTTAGGATCATGATTACCCGTCCAACGCGCGATATCTTTCGCGCAAATGATTGCGAATTTTGATGGCCGTCAAATTGAGCAGCACGATCACCAGCACTAACAACAAGGCCGTCGCGAACACCAACGGGCGCGCCGCTTCCACATTGGGGCTCTGAAAGCCGACGTCGTAAATATGAAACCCCAGGTGCATAAATTTGCGATCCAGATGTACAAATGGCGCGTTGAGATCCACCGGCATCGACGGCGCCAGCTTCACTACACCCACTAGCATCAGTGGCGCCACTTCACCGGCCGCACGTGCCACGGCTAGAATCACCCCGGTCATAATTGCAGGGCTTGCCATCGGCAGCACTGTGCGCCACAGCGTTTCCAGTTTAGTTGCGCCCAAGGCCAAGCTACCTTCGCGGATTGAGCGCGGGATGCGCGCCAAGCCTTCTTCGGTGGCGACGATCATTACCGGCAGCGTCAGGATGGCCAGGGTTAATGACGACCACAACACGCCGCCGGTACCGAAGGTGGGATGTGGCAGCGCTTCTGGAAAAAACAGCTGATCAATGCCGCTGCCCAGGAAGTACACGAAAAATCCCAGCCCGAATACGCCGTACACGATGGCGGGCACGCCGGCGAGATTGTTCACCGCGATACGAATAATACGCGTGAACACGCCTTGCTTGGCATATTCGCGCAAATACACCGCTGCGATCACGCCGAACGGGGTAACGAGTATTGACATTATGAGCACCATCATGACGGTGCCGAAAATGGCCGGGAACACGCCACCCTCCGTGTTCGCCTCGCGTGGCTCGTCAGAGATAAACTCCCAGATTTTTTGCAGATAGTGACTGGTTTTTTCGATAACCGGCATGGTGTTGGGCTGGTAGGCGCGCACGACTTTGGCGAGCTTTACATCGATCACGCGGCCGTCGGCGACTTCGGCGCTTAAACTGTCACGACCCAGATCGAGATACAAGTCTGCCAATTGTTGTTGCAGCAGACCGTAGTGTGCTTGTTGTTCGTTGCGTTGTTCGGCAATGCGCCCGTGTAAGGCGGCATCGGTGTTGCCGTCCAGTTCGAGGCGGCGTTCGGCCAGCCGCAGCTTTTCAAGTGTGTAATTGACGGCGCCGATGTCGCCTTTCTCAATGGTGTGGATGCGGTCGAAGATGTCCAGTGCGCGCTGCAAACGTTCGCGCAACGCGGGCCATGCAGCCTCGCCTTGCGCGACCACGCTGCTGCCTTCTTTCACCGCGCGTAAATAGCCGTAGAAATTGCCCCACTCGCGGCGTTCCAGCACCATCACGTCGTTGGGTATCGTTTGACCGCGCATACCCAGGTCGACGATCCAGCGAAAATCGGCGCCGCCGAGCTCGCGGTTGCCGGTCTTGACAAGAAAACGGTCGACGCGCAGAACTGCGGCGGGCACGTCGAGTCCCGATTCTCGCATGCGAGTTGCAGTCACCTGTTCGTGGTCGCTGATTTCACCGATCAGGCGGACCGCCGGGCGGCCGGGTTCTTGATATTGCAATTCCTGGACTTCATGTGGCCAAAAATAGCCCATGCCCTGGTAAGTAATCATACTTAATAGACCTAACACCATGATCAAGCTGACGCTGACCGCCGAGGCAGTGAGCCAGATCCAGGGTGAGCCGCTGCGAAACCAGGCGCGCATAATGATTCCCTAGTAATCCGTTCCACCAAAGTGGCGACATGAAAGCGAGCCGTTTTTAGCCACGCGTCGTTGCAGTCCCTTGCCGCACACTGAGTGCGGCTGCGGGCCTACATCTAGCCTGGCAAAAAAATCCATCGGTTTCATTCTGTCACCCCTTTGGTGGAACGGACTACAGAGAACTGTATTTGCGGCGTAGCCGCTGCCGCACGGTTTCGGCGGCGGTGTTAAACAAGAAGGTGACCAGGAACAGCACCAGCGCAGCGAGGAACAGCAAGCGGTAATGGGTGCTTGCTAATTCCGCTTCCGGCATCTCCACGGCAATATTGGCCGACAAGGTACGCATTCCCGAGAACACTGAAAAATCCATCACCGGGGTATTGCCGGTGGCCATCAACACGATCATGGTTTCGCCAATCGCGCGGCCCAGGCCGATCATCACCCCGGAAAAAATACCGGGGCTGGCGGTTAGCAATACCACCCGCCAGAGGGTTTGCCAGGCCGTGGCGCCGAGTGCCAACGAGCCATTAATCAGCTGGCGCGGCACGCTGAACAGCGCGTCTTCAGCGATAGTGAAAATCGTCGGGGTCACCGCAAAACCCATCGCGATACCGATGATGAGTGAGTTACGTTGATCGAAGGCGATGCCGAGTTCGTCCGCCAGCCACAAGCGCATGTCGCCACCGAACCACCAGAGTTCCATCGTTGGGCTAAACGCCAGCGCTGCCCAAGTGAGCGCAATAATCAGTGGAATCAGCACCGCCGCGTACCAGCCGTCGTGCACGCGTGTGCGTAGTCCCAACGGCAGTGCACGCCACGCATAGGCAAACAGCAATACGCCGCCGGGCACCAGCAACAGCGCGGTGAAAACGCCCGGCAGATATTTTTCGATAAAAGGTGCGAGCCATAAACCCGCTAAAAAACCCAGCACTACCGTCGGCACCGCGCCCATGATTTCCACCGTGGGTTTAACCATCTCGCGCATGCGCGGCGACATGAATTGCGCTGTGTAAATCGCTCCCAGCAATGACAATGGCACCGCTACCAAGATCGCGTAAAACGCCGCTTTGAAGGTGCCGAAGGCCAGCGGCGTGAAGCTGAATTTGGGTTCGAACGTGTTCGTCGAAGCGGACGACTGCCACAACCATTTGGGCTCGTCGTAGCTTTCGTACCAAACTTTATCCCACAGCGACGACCAGGAGACTTCCGGGTACTCGTTGTTAATTTTCCAGAACGCAATTTGTTTGTTGGAATCTTCAGCAAGCAGGGCATTGGCGCGCGGTGCGATGGCAATGTGCTTTAGAGCCGAAGTGGCGGCGGGTTCGACTAACAAGGTGCGATGCGCAGTGCTGTGGTACAAGCCAAGATAACCCGCCGCATCGGTCGCGATGAATCCTTTGCGCGAATATTCGGCTGCAATCAGGTTAATCGGCGCGTTGCGTTCTTTGAAGGTACGAATGCTGGTGAGCAATTCATTGCCATGCGCATCGCGCACGGGAAACCACTGCGTGATGGTGCCGTCCGACAAACCCACCAGCAGTGAAATCCCGCCGCTTAAAAATTCCAGCGAGGTGATTTGCAAGCCGCTTTCCACCACGTGCAGGCTATGTACTACCCGCGGTTTGCTTTGATCGCGAATGTCGACATAAGTGATTTGGCCGCTACGGTCGGCAATATACAGGCGGCGTTGTTCAGGGTTGAGCAACACGCGTGTCACCGGCTCGGTGGAGCGCTGCACTTCACGGGTGGTGGCGGTCAGTTCGCCGTCTTCGCCGAGCATCGCCTGCGTGCGTTCGAAGCTGGTCAGAAGCACGCGATTGTCCTGGGTGGCGGCGGCCAGTGTGGTGTGTTCGCCTTCGTGTTGCGCGGCCAATTGCACCAGGGCTTGACCATTCAAATCGACAACAATAGGCGCTTCGCCTAACGGCTGTTCTAAACGTGGTGTGATGGTGCGTTTACCGTCAACAAAGGTCGCAATGTAGCTGGACTTAACCGCGATGGCCCAGCCATTGGACAAGCCAAACGCTGCGAACTCGCTCCCCGGAGCGCCGGCCGCAAAACTGGTGACGCTGGTGTTGGCGGGGAGCTTGATGGCTTGATCTGAAATCAGCGACCCATCGACGGTGTGGAAGAACAACACATGGCCGTCGCGGGTATAGCGCAACCCGATTTCAGTTTGTTCATCCATGGACAGATGCAACGTTTCACTGCCGCCGGGTACCGCGAAGCGGCGCGCGACTTCCATGCTCGCGCCGCCAAACAGCGGAATCACTACATAAACCAAATAAAAGAAAATCAATAAGATGGCGACAATCGCACCCACGCCACCGATCGCTACGAAATAGCGGGCAAAGTTATCTTTAAACATGCGCCAGGAGCGACGACGATGCCGCACCCGGTCGCTGACCGGCGGAATAATCGAGTTACGGGTTTCTGAAGCGGGGCTCATCGCCGCAATGGTAGGGGGCGAATATTACAGTAATGTTACACACTCATGGCGCGTGACATCGAAGTGTAATATCAGGACTTCGCTCGATGGCTGATCAGAAAAGCAGTGGCTTCCGGTGCCGGTAACGCCGGGCTGATAAAATAACCCTGGATGATGTCGCAGTGTTCGTTACGCAGAAAGGCAAGTTGTGCTTCGTGTTCCACACCCTCGGCGACGATTTCCAGTTTTAGGTTTCTTGCCATCGCGATGACGGAGCGGACAATCGCTGCGTCTTGCGGGTCGGTGGTGATGTCATGTACGAAAGACCGGTCGATTTTCAGCGTATCAATGGGAAAGCGTTTCAAATAACCCAGCGACGAATAGCCCGTGCCAAAGTCGTCTATCGCGACGCGGATGCTTGCCCGGTCAATGGCAGCAAGGGTGTTTAATGCGCGTTCAGCATCTTGCATTAGCACTGTCTCGGTAATTTCAAGCTCCAGGCAGCCGTTGGGTAAACGACAGCGTTTGACCTGTTCCGTGACGCAGCTTAAGAAATTCGGCTGACGCAATTGATGCCCGGACAGATTCACTGCCACTCGAATTGGCCCTAAGCCCGCATCACACCAGGCGCGCGCTTGTTCGCAGGCGCTGCGTAATACCCAATCACCAACAGCAACGATTAACCCGGACTCTTCCAATAATTCTAAAAAGTCTGCGGGTGCCATCAAACCCAACTCAGGATGCCGCCAGCGTAACAAGGCTTCCATCCCAAGCAATTCTTGGGTGGCCATATTCACTTGCGGTTGGTAAAAAATCACGAACTCGTTCTGTTCCAGCGCATGATGCAGACTCGCCTCCAAAGCGAGGCGCTCAAATGCACGGTGACTCATTTCCGCAGAATAGAGCTGGTAAGTGTTCTTGCCCAAATCCTTGGCGCGATACATTGCAATATCGGCATTACGTAACAGGGTGCTGTTGTCTTGCCCGTCGTTAGGATAAAGGCTAATGCCGATACTGACGGTGAGATGAAATTTATGTCCGCCGATCAGGTAGGGTTGCCGCATCGCCTCAAGTATTTTGTTCGCCAGCAATGCGACGTCTTTTTCAGAGGCAACATCATCAAGCAAAATGGCGAATTCATCGCCGCCAAAACGCGCCACGGTGTCGCGATCACGCAACGTGGCTTTCAAGCGAACCGCGAGCGCTTGTAATAGCTGATCGCCCGCATCGTGCCCGAGCGTGTCATTAATATGTTTGAAGCGATCCAAATCTAGAAACATGATCGCAACCAAACGGCGGTGCCAGCGCGCGTAAGCTACCGATTGGGTCAGCCGGTCGAGAAATAAGGTGCGGTTCGGCAGTTCGGTCAGCGCGTCATGGTGCGCCATGATGCGCAAACGCTCCTGCGATTGCATGCGCTCGGTGATGTCCTTGCCGGTAGAGATGAAATGCGTAATTACGCCTGCGGTGTCGCGCAGCGGCGTAATGGTTTTTTCTTCGTAATAAAGTTCGCCGTTTTTGCGGCGGTTCACCAGGATGTCGCGGAACACCTCACCCGCTTGCAGGGTTTTCCACAGCCTTTGATAGTAAGACAAATCATGTTTCCCCGACTTTACCAAGCTCGGGCGTTGGCCTACCGCATCGGCGGAGGTGTAGCCGCTGATCTGCTCAAACGCATAATTTACGTATTCAATCGTGCCGAGGCGGTCGGTGATTATCACCGCATCGGCGGTCTGTTCCACCGCGCTTGAGAGTTTTTTGGTTTGTTGCTCCGCGCGCTGGCGGCGTAGTTCGGCGGCAGCACGCGCCGCGAAGATCGCCATGAGGTTGCTTGCCCAGGCCATGCTGTGCATCGGTTTTGTGTCGAGCACGCACAAGTGGCCGAGCGGCCGGCCCGAAAGGTCGTTGAGTGGCTCGCCCAGATAGCTCTGAGCTCCCATCATTACCAAATCACTATCATTAGGGAACAGGTGTTGCAGTTGCTCGGGGAAATAGCACTCGCAACCTCGGTTCATGACAATTTCGCAGGGTGTTCCAGTCAGCAGGTATTCGAAATTCGGTTGCACTGCCCCCTGCGCATAAAATCCAAGGGTGCGCAATTTACTGGTGGATGGATCTATGCATTCGGTAACTAACGCGTATTTCGCATCGAGCGCTTGTGCCAGATGTTGCACCAGGGCCGAAAAGAATTCGCTGCCAGTATGGTCAGCGGTGCCGGTGGTTAACAGTTGTAGCGCATCGTCATTGCGCTTGCGCTCGCTGATGTCCGTTACCATCGCCAGGCTGCCGCAGTAGTTGCCATTCGCATCAAGTAACGGATTGGCACTAAGTCGCGTCCATAGCACGCTGCCATTCTTGCGGCTAAATTTGAAGTCATGCTGTTCATTGATGCCCGCGCGTCTATCATCCAGCTTTTTCATGGCAAGCGCGGCCCCGGCGGCGTCCATAAAATCAAACAACGGCCGCTGTGCCATTTCTTCGGTTGTGTAACCCAGCATGCTGGCCATTTTACGGTTGACGAAGGTGGTGCGATGTCCGGCGTCAATCTGCCAAATGCCTTCCTGGCTGGTTTCGACGATCCTGCGGTATTGCGCTTCGCTTATCGACAACAAGCGTTCGCGGTCAGCGAGCGCACGGCGGCGCTCATTTTCTTGCAGGTCGCGATGCCGGACGGCTAGCGACAGCATGCCTGCAACTACAATGACGAATAACGCAGGAGCGTACGTAAAGGTGCTGGGTACGGGCAAGCCTAACGGCGGCAGCACGACCGCAAGCAAAAAAACATTAATTACACAGGACGCCAAGATACCGGCTTGTCCAAACAGTAAGGCGGCAAGCAACACATTGATGCTGAGGTAGGCATAGGCGTGAATTTCGTGCGGTGGAATTAGTATCGCGGCATAACATGCGGTTGCAGTTGCTATAAGTGTCAAGACAGCCGCCGTTGTGTAGTAGCCCTGCCGGTTAAGTAGCAGCGCGACGATCAACGCCAGGGTGGTCGATGACACGGCCGTGAATATCGGACCAAATGCCGGCATTGCCCATTGTTCGAGTCCAATGGCCAAGATAATGAGAGGGATCAGGCCGGACAACAGAGTCGCAAGCAAGCGTGCCTGGCGCCGGCTTTCTAGATCGGGGTACTGCGCAGTAACGTCAGTCAATCGCCACAGGATAGCTAACGCGTGTTGGGTGGTTGCCACTGTTCTGTTCTACTCTCGATCCGGCGGGCTGTCGTTTCAAATCAGCAGCTAATCGCAATAAAGCAAGTGTAGATCACCGCACAAACAAAAACCCCCGCAAAAGCGGGGGGTAGGTTACAAATTAAGCTTTAAACTCTGGTTATTTGAGCTTTCCGAGCTCCTTGTCGACAATTTTCATGGGCATCGGTACGTAGCCGTCCTTGACCACGACTTCCTGGCCGGTTTTTGACAACACCATCTTGAGGAATTCCATTTCAAGCGGCGGCAATGCCTTGTTCGGTGCCTTGTTTACGTAGATGAACAGAAAGCGCGACAACGGATAGCTGCCCTTGAGCGCGTTTTCCTCGGAAGCCTCGATAAATTCGCTGCTACCCGCTTTGGCGAGCGGCACCGCGCGCACTCCCGAGGTGTTATAGCCGATGCCGGAGTAACCGACGCCGTTAAGAGAGGCAGACACGGATTGCACCACCGACGCCGAACCCGGTTGTTCGTTCACATTGTTCTTGAAATCGCCTTTACACAGTGCGTGTTCCTTGAAGTAGCCGTAGGTTCCCGACACTGAATTGCGGCCGAACAACTGCATGTCACGCGTCGCCCAGCCGCCGGTCAAACCAAGCTGGCCCCAGCGTGTCAGATCGTCTTTGCCGCCACATTTGCGCGTTGCGGAAAAAATTGCATCGACCTGTTCCATGGTCATGCCTTTGATCGGGTTGTCTTTGTGTACGAACACGGCGAGCGCATCAATGGCGACGCGGATGGCGGTGGGTTTGTAGCCGAATTTTTTCTCGAAGGCTTCGATTTCTTTGTCTTTCATTTCCCGGCTCATCGGGCCCAGGTTGGCCGTGCCTTCAGTCAACGCAGGCGGTGCGGTCGATGAACCGGCCGCTTGTATTTGGATGTTGACATTAGGATAGAGGCGTTTGTATTCCTCGGCCCACAAAGTCATCAGATTGGCGAGCGTGTCGGAGCCGACGCTTGACAGATTGCCGGAGACGCCGCTGGCTTTGCTGTAGTTAGGAAGGGTTGGATCAACCATGGCGTAAGCCAGTGGGCTGGATACGCACGCTGTTACAATGCTTGCAGCGGTGAGTATTTTTTTCAGATTCATATGCTGTGCTCCTGAGGTCATCGAAATATTTCGTAAGTATGCTAAAGGGTATCGAGCCAGCACTTTGCCAAAGCGTTGTTACAGTTGTGTGATAGAAAGATTACAGATTTATTACAGATGCCAGCGAAAGAAATAGCCGCCGTGCAGGCGGGTTACAGGTTTTTGCGTACGACCAGACTGGCAGGGAAGTCGCAGCTAAAAGTGCTGCCTTGATCCACCACGCTCTCGATGCGGAGTTTGGCTTCATGACGTTGTAATACATGTTTCACAATCGCAAGTCCCAGCCCGGTGCCCCCGACTTCGCGCGAACGCGCGGCATCGACACGATAAAACCGCTCGGTCAAACGTGGAATATGGTGCGCAGGTATGCCGATACCGGTGTCGGCGACGGCAAAATGCGCACCGGTGACGTCGCCGTACCAACGTACGCGAATGACGCCTTGCGGGGGTGTGTATTGCACTGCGTTAAATACCAGGTTCGATAACGCGCTGCGTAGTTCTTCGGCGTTGCCGCGTAACCAGAGGGTGTTGTCACATTCGAGTTGGATGTCGTGATGCTGGTCGCCGCTTAATAGCACGGCTTCTTCTTGAATAGCCGCCAGCATCGCGGGCACTGAAACGCTCTCGCGGCGATGTGTGCCATTGTCGGTTTCCAAGCGCGACAGCAGTAACAAATGCTGCACGATGAGTTGCATGCGTTCGGTTTGTTCTTGCATCAGCTGTAACGAACGCGCCCATTGCCGCGCGCACTCGTCGTTGCCGTCGACCATGGTTTCGAGAAATCCCATGATGACCGTGAGCGGCGTGCGCAGTTCGTGCGAGGCATTGGCGATGAAGTCGCGACGAATCTGTTCCAGGCGCTGCACGTGGGTAATATCACGCGCGATCAACAAGCGTTGATTGTCGCCATAGGGTACTACGTGAATCAGTAAGGTGACCTGATTGTCCGTTGGGGACGGTAATACCAGTGGTTGCGCATATTCGCGTTGGCGCAGGTAGGCGATGAAATCCGGATGGCGGATAAAGCTGTCGACCCGGTGGTCGACGTCGTGCGCATCCAGATTAAGCAGGCGCGAGGCGGCGCTGTTGAACCACTCGATTTCGCCATGCTGCTTGAGTACGACAGTGGCATCCGGCATTGCCGAGGTGGCTTCGCGAAACCGGCTCAGCAGTGTTGCCAGGCGGCGTTTGTGGCTGCGGCTGCGTTGCTGCAATTTATAGATCGCGTGATAGACGTCTTCCCACACGCCACCGATTTCCGGCGGCTCGGCATTGCGGTGCAGACGCAGCCACTGGTCTAGGCAATACAGCCGATAGAGATGATACGAGAGGTGAATGGCAACGGCGATCAACAAACCCAGCGCGATGTGATCGCTAAAAATGCCGACGATCAAGCCTGCTGCGGCCAGCACGCCCAAGCGCCAGAGTTCAGCAATCCAATGGTCGAGCAAAATCAATCCTTCGCGGAAAAACGGTAGCCAGCGCCGCGTACGGTTTGAATATAACGATCATGGCCCTGCGTTTCCAAGGCTTTGCGCAGGCGGCGGATATGCACGTCGACCGTGCGTTCTTCGACGTAGACATTGCTGCCCCAAATCTTGTCCAGCAATTGGGTGCGACTATAAACCCGTTCGGCATGCGTCATGAAAAATAAGAGTAGACGAAATTCTGTGGGACCCATGTCCAACACGTGTTCGCCGGCGGTGACGCGATGGCTGGTGGGGTCCAGGCTCAGCTCACCGGCGATGATCGGCGCATCGCCGCTGTGCGGCTGGTAGCGCCGCATCACGGCCTTGATGCGCGCCACCAGTTCGCGCGGCGAAAACGGTTTGGTGATGTAGTCGTCGGCGCCGACTTCCAAGCCGCGAATGCGGTCGTCTTCCTCGCCGCGCGCTGTGAGCATGATTAACGGTAATTCTTTAGTGGCATCTTCACGCTTGAGGCGGCGTGCCAGGTCGATGCCATTCATGCCCGGCAACATCCAGTCGATGAGCGCCAAGTCTGGACAACGGTCGGCGATAGCGACCAGCGCACGTTCGCTGTCGCCCGCTTCGCGGCACGTAAAACCGGCGCGTTCCAGTGCAAAGCGCACCATCTCGCGAATCGCGGGTTCGTCTTCAACGATCAGAATGGATGTCGTCACGCTGTATCCACAGTAAAAACCATTGTCACATGGCCGTCATGGTAACGGCTGATTATGACAGTTCCGTGACGTGTCCGAGTAGGGAGCGCTGCAAGCAGTGCAGTCTAGGAGCTGAAATAAGCCTTGCCGCCGTGCGCCGTTACCGCTGCTGCAATGCGATCCAGTGCATGCACGTACGCGGCGGTGCGCATATCGATTTGTTTTTCCAGCTTGATATCCCACACGCGCCGCGCCTCGGGTTCCATGATTTGTTGCAGTCGCGCATGCACATCCGGCAACGTCCAGTAATAACCGGCCTTGTTTTGCACCCACTCGAAATACGACACCGTCACACCACCGGCATTGGCCAGAATATCCGGAATAACGATGACACCTTTGTTATTCAACGCTTGATCGCCGCCGGGCGTGATGGGGCCGTTCGCCATTTCCATCACGATGCGTGCTTGGATATTCGGCGCATTCTGCGCGTCGATTTGATTTTCCATCGCCGACGGCACCAGGATGTCGCACTCCTGTTCGAGCAACGCCTTGTTGGAGGTCTCTTGCATGCGGCCATGTGCCGGTGCGCCGCGCAGTGAACCGGTGCGTTTTTTATGCTCCCGGACCGCGAGCGGGTCCATGCCGTCGGGTGCGTAGAGCGCGGTTTGCGAGTCCGACACGCCGACGATGCGATAGCCGTCCGCGTGCAGCATGCGCGCGCAGTGGTAACCGACATTACCGAAGCCTTGCACAATCACGCGTGCTTTTTCCGGCGTTACGCCTAAGTCTTTTTCCAGATGACGCAGTACGTAGTAACCGCCGCGCCCGGTGGCGTCGTCACGGCCTAGCGAACCGCCCAATTGCAGCGGCTTGCCGGTGATCACCGCCGGGCTGGGCTGGCCGACGATGGCGCTGTATTCATCCGCCATCCAGCCCATGATCATCGCGTTGGTGTACATGTCCGGCGCCGGAATGTCACGATCTGGCCCGATGAAATTCGCAAACGCTTTGACATACGCACGCGATAAGCGTTCGAGTTCGGATTTCGACAGCGAGCTGGCATCGACCGCCACGCCGCCTTTCGCGCCGCCGTAGGGCAAGTTCACCACCGCGCATTTGAAGGTCATCCAGAACGCCAGCGCCATGACTTCATCCAGGCACACCGAGGGGTGATAGCGGATGCCGCCTTTGGTCGGGCCGCGCGTGTCGTCGTAGCGGCAACGCCAGGCTTTGAACGAGCGGCGCGAACCGTCATCCATACGGATTAACAGACTTGCCGCCAGCGTTTCTTTCGGATATTTGAGCTTCTCCAGCACATCGGGGTCGAGCTCGAGATACTTCGCCGCTTGCTTCAGGCGCTTGCGTGCTTCATGAAAAAGCTGACCCATGCTCTGTCTCCAAAAACGTGTGTAATAAATATAGCGGCAGGTCAGACGAAAAATTGGGGAATCCGGCGGCGTGTCGTAGTGGCGCAGCAAGCAGCGCCGCGACATGATAAAAAATTAGCCTGTGAAACGTGCCAATGCCGCTTCGATCAATGCAACGGTTTTGTCGAGGAGCGTTGCAACGGTGGTGTCGAGCAAGTTTAGATTGCGCAATACGTCGTGAGTTTCAAGACTGCTGTCATGGAGTATTTCGCTGGCAGTGTGTCGAAACGTGGCGAGTAAAGTTTCAGCATCAGCCTCGATGTGTTGACTCTTAATGCGTTCGAAGGCCGCGCCGAG
>JACQEQ010000215.1 GCA_016200445.1 Gammaproteobacteria bacterium
GATTTGCGGCGTGGGCGCCGCTCCTACATGAGAAACGATATCTTAAAGGAGATAAGCCATGCAGAACGACCAAGTTATGATTCACGTACGCTTCGCGCCCAACGGCACGGTGGTGGAAATCGGCGAGCGGCCCGCAGCGGCCGGTGCTCAGGAATGGTTCAACCATCTGAGTACTACCACGCTCGACAGCTACCAAAGCCTGTCCGGCGGGCGTGGCTTGTTTCGCCTGCCGCGCGAACAGTTGAGCGTGGCCAAGGCGCCGTGGAACAACGGTAAAGGCGCCGTGTCATGACGGCAGTAGATATTGACATTATTCGAGAGGCGCTGCTCGCGGGGGGCGTCATTCCTTATCTTGGGCCGAGCTTATTGGCGCTGGACGCGCGCAATGAGGTGGTGCCGACGTCGCCCGAAGCGCTGGTCAAACGGCTGACGGCGAAGGCGAGCGTGCCGCACAAGATTCGCAATAATTTAAGCGCGACGGCGCAGTTCATCGAGAATTTCAAGCATCGCAAAACGGTCGTGAATCTGATGACCGAAGCTTTCAGCGCGCCAGTGCAGCCGACCGACTTGCATCGCTACCTCGCTGAATTGACACAGCTGCCGATGATCGTCGACATGTGGTACGACAACGCGATGGAGTCGGCGTTGAAGGAGCGCGGTGCATGGGGTCAGATTCAAGGCTTGAGCCAATCCGAACACTTCGGCCACTGGACGCAGGCCTTTCGCGCCGACGGTACGAAAGCGGAAGCAGCCGAAGTCACCGGTTGGGCCACGCTGTTGTACAAACCGCAAGGCTCGATTACGCCCGCCGCGAATTTTCTCGTGTCCGACACCGATTATGTCGAGGTGATCACCGAGATCGACATCCAGACGCCGATCCCCGCCGTCGTGCAGCAGCGGCGCAGCGGCAGGAGCTTCTTGTTTCTCGGTTGCCGTTTTGCAAATCAACTGGAACGGACGTTCGCGCGCCAGATCATAAAACGCTCGTCTGCAAAACACTGGGCGGTGTTGCCGGAGACGCCGACGAAAAACGAGTTGCGTTTTCTCACAGAGCAGAACATTCAACGGATCGACACACGGCTGGCGGATTTTGTCGCCGCGTTGACGGAGACTCAGATGAACGACCGGCAGCGCCGGGCAGTGAGCATCTAAAGACGCATCGCGATCATCGAGCCCGGCCGTATCTTGAGGTGCATTTCGGATTATGGCGTGTAGTTTTCGAAAACCTTTCGAGGTACACCACAGGTACAACGCTCAGCTTTACAACTATCAACGTAACTAACACAACCTACTGATGTAGTTACAATTTTACCCTAACGTAGAAAACGCTACATTTATTTGTATATCAATAACTTAACAGCTTGTGTACCGGCTCATAATCCCTTGGTCCTCGGTTCAAGTCCGAGCGGGCCCACCAATGGATGGCCTGCATCTTTTAATTAAAGACGCAGGCTTTTTTATTGCGATTTTATTGAGGGGTGCTGCGTTTACTGTTGAGCCATTTGATCAAGGGTTGCCATTGTTCGAGATCGAATTCCACGGCCGACGGCGCCATTTCAAAAATACCCAGGCCGCGTTCGGCGGCGCGAATATAGTTTTGCGTATCGCGCAGTGTGGTGATGAAAGGAATATCCAGCGCGGTTAGAAATGTTTCGAGGCTTTGATAAATCAAGGTGTGTTCGCGCACGCGGTTCGCTATCACCGCCAATTTCACCTCGTCGCGCGAAACACGTCCGGCGGTCAGGATGTCTTGAATGAAATGAGCGCAGGCACGCATGTCGATGGGTGATGGTAATACCGGGATGAGGGCGGTTTGCACTCGCTTTAATAGCGGTGTCAGGTCTTTGCCATGAGCGCCCGCCGGCGCATCGTAAATTACCACGTCGGTATCTTTGGGAATTTTGATTTCATCTTTCCAGCCGCGGATGCCGTGAATGGCAGGCCGTTCTGGTGGCCGTGCTTTAAGCCATTCCAAGCTGCATCCTTGTGGATCGAGGTCGACCACGGTAACGGACTTGCCATTCGCCGAGTAGTAACTGGCGAGGTTGCTGGCGATGGTACTTTTGCCGCAACCACCCTTTTGATTCAGTGTCATGATCGTGCGCATTGCCGCTCCTCGTGGGGGACCCTCTTAACTTTAGTCGAGATGCGGAACGACGCAATCTTGAACTACAGATTGAACTCCGCAATCACTGGCGTATGGTCGGACGGACGTTCTAATTTTCGCGGTGCTTTATCGATGCGGCACGCCGTGCAGGTTTTGCACAAGTGCGAACTGGCCAGTACATGATCGATGCGCAAGCCCAGATTGCGGCGAAATGCAGCCATGCGGTAATCCCACCAACTGAACTGTCCACCCTCTTGGCTATGCAGGCGAAAGGTATCGCACAGCCCGATGTCGACTAGCCCCTGGAATGCGCTGCGTACTGCGGCATTGAACAATACGCCGTCTTTCCAAACTTCAGGGTCGTGTACGTCGCGCTCGTCGGGTGCGATATTGAAATCGCCGACCACGACCGCATGGGCGTGGCCGGCGAGTTCGCTTTTAAGCCAAAGCGTAAGTGCGGCGAGCCAGCGTAGTTTGAAATCGTACTTTTCCGAACCTACTTCGCTGCCGTTGGGTACGTACAGATTAATCATGCGCACCGTCCCGAAGGTGGCGGCTAGCACACGACGTTCTTCGGTCGCGAAGCCCGGGATATCGACCAGAATTTCAGTGGCAGGTTGGCGGCTTAATATCGCAACGCCGTTATAGCTTTTTTGGCCGGCAAAGGTTACCGCGTAGCCTAAGCTTTCGATGTCGGCGCGCGGAAAATCGGCATCCGTTACTTTGGTTTCCTGCAAGCCCAACAAGTCTGGCTGCTCTGCGGTTAGCCAGTCACGCAGCTGCGGCAGGCGTACCCGCAGCGAGTTGACATTCCAGGTGGCGACTTTAAGCATGTACGTTCACAATTTAGCGCGAAACTTGCTGAGTTTCTTGCGTAGGCGCCGGTTCATGATAAACCACGTTGCCCCGCCGCCAAGCGCCAGTACCACGCTTAGGCTAGCTACAAACCACGGCAGGCTAACAGAGAATTTAGGCGTTACCGGGGCGGTGCCTGCGGGGAAAAAATTGCCTGCGTCTCGAGTGGCAGTGGTGAGTGCGGCCGCAGGTTTGGCCGCGACCTCATTCCGTAATGTCGCATTTTCTTCTTCGAGCGCGCGTACGCGGGCGATGGCTTCTAAAACCTGTGAACTGTTATCGCGAATGTGCTTCTCAAGTGCGACAGCATGTTCAAGTGTGTTTTTAATTTCCGCACGTAATTCCGTGACGATTTTGCTTTCGTTACCCGTGCCCGCAGCCGGGGATATCCCAGACGTATCTTGCAATGACTTAATGGTTTCCTGTGCCTTGGCAAAGCGGTCGGTGAGTTCCAGATATTGCAAATGGATCGGCGTGTCGGTGGTAACCAGCTCGTGTTCGACCCAGCCAACGCTACCGTCTTCGGTGCGAATTTTCAGTAATGCGCCTTCGCGCGACAAGATCTTGATCGGCGCACCGCCGAGCACCTGTTTTACGATCGGTGCGTCCGGCGCATTTGCCCCATGCAAAGCAACGCTGAGTCGATCACTGATGTAAGTTGCAGGTGGCGGTGGCGTGGCCGGCGGTACGTTAGCAACTAACGTCGCAAAAATCAGCCAGTGGTACATCGTGCACTGTCCCCTGTTATGCCGTTGTGACGCAGCAACGCGTCAACCGAAGGTGCGCGGCCGCGAAAGTTTGTAAACAATTCCATCGGTTCGCGCGAACCGCCCTGCTCAAGAATCGAGGTCAGGAATTTTTTTCCGGCCGCTGCATTGAAAACCCCTTGTTCTTCAAACAGCGAAAATGCGTCCGCCGACAATACCTCCGCCCACTTATAGCTGTAATAACCAGCGGCATAACCACCGGCAAAAATATGCGTAAAACTATGCTGAAAACGGTTAAACCCAGGAGGCGCGAACACCGAGACTTCGCGTCGTACTGCGTCTAGTGTTTGCTGCACGCGCGCACCCAGTGCCGGGTCGTAGTTCAAATGCATACGAAAATCGAACAGTGAAAACTCCAGTTGCCGCAACATCATCATCGCCGATTGAAAATTTTTGGCGGCGAGCATTTTGTCGAACAATTCCTCGGGCAACGGCGCACCGGTTTGGTAGTGCGCGGCAATCACATTCAATGCTTCGCGTTCCCAGCACCAGTTTTCCATAAATTGACTGGGGAGCTCGACCGCATCCCAGGCCACGCCATTAATGCCCGACACACTAATATAGTCGACGCGCGTTAACATATGATGAAGGCCGTGTCCGAACTCGTGAAACACAGTCTCGACTTCTTGATGGGTAAGCAGCACGGGTGTGTCGCCGACCGGCGGCGTGAAATTACAGGTGAGATAAGCCACCGGCGACTGCACCCCGGTGGGATGTTTGCGGCGGCCGATGCAATCGTCCATCCACGCGCCGCCGCGCTTGCCTGGGCGCGCAAACAAGTCCAGATAAAACTGCCCGCGCAATTCACCCTGCGCATCGCGAATTTCAAAAAAACGCACATCCGGGTGCCAGGTTTCGACAGAGCCGGCTTCGGTGATGCGAATGTCGAATAAGCGACGCACCACGTCGAACATGCCATGCAACACACGGTTCACAGGAAAATACGGTTTTAAATCTTCCTGCGAGAACGAATAACGCTGCTCGCGTAATTTCTCGCCAAAATAAGCCACATCCCACGCTTCGAGCGTGGCGATGCCATGCTGGTCGCGCGCATAGGTTCGCAACTCTGCCAGCTCTTGCTCGGCCATCGGTTTGGAACGCAACGCCAGATCACCCAGAAATTGCAATACCTGTACCGGATCGTGCGCCATCTTGGTGGCCAGCGAATATGCTGCATAATTGTCAAAACCAAGTAACTGCGCCTGTTCATGGCGCAACGCAAGAATGCGCTCCATCAACGGACTGTTGTCCCAAGTACCCGCATTCGGTCCTTGGTCGGACGCGCGCGTGACATAGGCTGAATAGATTTCCTGGCGCAGCTCGCGCGTGTCCGCGTGTGTGATCACCGCGTAATACGACGGAAAGTCCAGCGTAAACACCCAACCGTCTTTGCTTAGCCGCTGCGCGGTTTGTTGTGCCAGTGCCCGCGCAGTGTCCGGCAGACCGCTGAGCAATGACGCGTCGCTAATGTGCTTATGCCAGGCGTGCGTCGCATCGAGCACGTTTTCTTCGAATTTAGTCGTGACTTGCGACAGCTCTTGTTTGATTTCTTTGTAGCGTGTTTTCTTATCCGGCGGTAGATCTACGCCCACCAAGCGAAAATCGCGCAGCGCATTGTCGATCACTTTTTTCTGCGCCACATCGAGCCGCGCATACTCCGGCCCGTTGGCGATATGCTGGAACGCGTGGAATAAAGTCTCGTCTTGGCCCAATTCGGTGTAATAGGCGGTTAGTTTGGGTAGCCCGGCGTTATAGGCCGCGCGCAGTTCTTCAGAGTTCACCACCGAGTTCATATGCCCGACCGGCGACCAGAGCCGCCCGAGCTTGTCATTTAGCGCTTCGAGCGGCTCGACAAAATTATCCCAGGTGTAGTTTTGCGTGCTATTCACCAGCGCGCGCAGCGCGGCGCGGTTATGCGCGAGCCGCAGATCCAGCGCCGGCTCCACATGCTCGGCACGAATTTTGGCAAACGGCGGCAGGCCGTCAAAGTCGACTAACGGGTTGATCTGAGTTGAATCCATGGGCAGTGTTGAACGATGTTATGATGCAAGCCGGGCCACAGTTTAATGTAATGGGCGGTGCACACCAAATGTTAACGGACCCGCAGCAATCTGAAACCCCCTACGCCGATCTGTCGCCGGATCTGGTGCTCAACGCCATCGAAGCGCAAGGCTACCGTTGCAGCGGTCACTTGCTCGCCCTTAACAGTTATGAAAATCGTGTTTATCAGGTCGGCATCGAAGACAGCCGGCCGGTGATCGCTAAATTTTATCGTCCGGGTCGCTGGAGCGACGCGGCGATTCTGCAAGAACATGCCTTCACCGCCGAATTGGTTGAGCAGGAAATCCCCATCGTCCCCCCGCTCGCCGACGCCGGCGGCCGCACCTTGCACGAATTCAGCAGCTATCGTTTCGCATTGTTTCCCAGCCAAGGCGGCCGCTGGCCGGATTTAGACAAGCGTGAAAATCTCACCTGGCTGGGCCGCTTCATCGGCCGTATCCACGCGTTGGGCGCAGTCAAGCCCTTTACGCAGCGCCCGAGCTTGACACCAAAAACCTTCGGTGTGGATTCCTTCGAATATCTGCTCGAACACGAATTCGTGCCCGCCCATCTGGTCAGCGAATATCGCGAAGTGGTCGGCGATTTGCTGCGCGAAATCGACGCCGCCTATGCGCGCGCCGCGCCGGTGCAACTGATCCGGGTGCATGGCGATTGCCATCCCGGCAATATTTTATGGACCGACGACGGCCCGCACTTCGTCGACATGGACGATTGCCGCATGGCGCCCGCCGTGCAGGACATCTGGATGCTGCTGTCCGGCTCGCGCGAAGAAATGAGCCGCATGCTGTCGGCGTTTTTGGACGGCTACTACGACTTCCACGAATTCGATCCGCGCGAACTGCACCTGGTCGAATCCCTGCGCACGCTACGCATCATCCACTATGCCGCCTGGCTCGCGCGGCGCTGGAAAGACCCCGCCTTCCCGCGCAACTTCCCGTGGTTCGGCGCGCCCAGTTATTGGGATGAACACCTCAACACGTTGCGGCAACAACGACTGGTGATTGCTGATCCGCCGTTGGAGTCGCGGTGAGGATGCTTTGGTTCACGCATTAGTAACGGGTACGTACTGAGCCACACCTGCTACATCGTGACCGACTGGAAACAGCTGCGCGCTCCTTCGCTCGCCGCTTGAACTGGAGCGTTGGGCACAGCGCAACGGTAGCGTGCAAGGGCACGCGGATTACCTAACCGAGTTACTAAAAAGCGGCGTGTTGAACCAAGCGATCAGCGTGGTGGACGCGAATGAAGCCTACGTCGCA
>JACQEQ010000216.1 GCA_016200445.1 Gammaproteobacteria bacterium
ATGGATGGCGGAAGGTAGAGCAACGCAGGAGCAGTTGCCGGGGTGGTGGTCAGCCGCTCCTAGAAAACATCTCCCGAATCTGCACCAGCACCCCGTCTAGATTTCCCATCACATCACGATTCTCAAACCGGATAACTCGCAATCCTAAAGATACAAAATATTGCGTGCGTTATTCATCGCGCTTCCGTGCCGCGTCATGGTCATGCGCGGCGCCGTCGAGCTCGACAATTAATTTTTCGCGTGGGCAGTAAAAATCGACGATATACTTTCCGATGCTGTGTTGACGGCGGAATTTGTGTTTGGCCAGTTGTCCGCGTTGTAAATGCAACCACAGACGCGCTTCGGCTGGGGTGAGCTGGGCGCGGAGCTCGCGGCGGCGTGGTGTAAGTGAGGAGCGGTTGTGAAGTTTTTTTGTCATTTGGGTAACTGCAACAGCGACCACCCCGTCCGCTACGCGTCCACCCCTCCTCGAAAATGAGGAGGGGAGAAATACCGCTCGCGACACAATTCATTTGTTTTTCCTCCCCTCCTTATTTTCAAGGAGGGGTGCCCCGAAGGGGTGGGGTGGTTATTGCTAAACCTCACTCATCCGTCACACACCCCTCCGATGCGTTTTTCACCAGCTTGATGTATTTAAACAAGGTGCCGCGTGTTGCCTTATACGGCGGCATTTTCCACACCGCTTTGCGTTTAGCGAACTCGGCATCGCTCACATTCACCGCGAGCAATTTCCGGTTGGCGTCGATGGTGATCACGTCGCCGGATTTAATCAGCGCCAGCGCACCGCCGTCCTGCGCTTCCGGCACCACGTGGCCGATGATGAAGCCGTGCGAGCCGCCGGAGAAACGGCCGTCGGTGATCAGTGCCACGTCTTTACCCAAGCCCGCACCCATGATCGCCGAAGTCGGGGTGAGCATTTCCGGCATGCCGGGTCCGCCCTTAGGGCCTTCGTAGCGGATTACCACCACGTCGCCTTTTTTGATTTCGTCACGCTCCAACCCCGTGAGCATGTCTTCTTCGCAGTCGTAGACGCGCGCCGGGCCTTCAAAGCGCAGCCCCTCTTTGCCGGTAATCTTGGCCACTGAACCGCCGGGCGCGAGATTGCCTTTCAGAATCTGAATGTGGCCGCTGGACTTGATGGGTTTTTCCAGCGGCATGAATACATCCTGCCCCGCTTTTAGGCCTGGCAATTCCTGCAAATTCTCGGCGATGGTTTTGCCGGTGACGGTCAGGCACGAGCCATCGATAAAACCTTTTTCCAGCAGATATTTCATCACCGCCGGGGTGCCGCCTACGTTGTGTAAATCTTCCATCACATATTTGCCGCTGGGCTTCAAGTCGGCCAGGAACGGCACGCGCTCGCTGACGCTCTGAAAATCGTCGATGCTCAACGGCACATCGACCGCGCGCGCCATCGCGATCAAGTGCAGCACCGCGTTGGTCGAACCGCCGGTGGCCATCACCACCACCATCGCGTTTTCGAACGCGGCGCGCGTCATGATGTCGCGCGGTTTGATGTCCTGTTCCAATAAATGTCGTATCGCGGCACCGGCACGTTTGCATTCGTCGCGTTTGATGTTGTCGACCGCCGGTGCCGACGAGCTGTACGGCAAGGTCATGCCGAGCGCTTCGATCGCGCACGCCATGGTGTTGGCCGTGTACATGCCGCCGCAGGCGCCCGCGCCAGGGCAAGAGTGATGCACGATGTCGGCACGTGTCGGCTCGTCGATTTTGTGCGTGATGAATTCGCCGTAACTCTGAAACGCCGACACGATGTCGAGCACCTTGCCGCTGCGCGAGTGCCCGGGCTTGATGGTTCCGCCGTAGACCATCAGCGCGGGTCGATTCAGCCGCCCGATCGCAATCATCACACCGGGCATGTTTTTGTCACACCCTGGAATCGCGATCAAGCCGTCATACCATTGCGCACCCATCACGGTTTCAATTGAATCGGCGATCAAGTCGCGCGATTGCAACGAAAAACTCATGCCGTCGGTGCCCATCGAAATACCGTCCGACACACCGATGGTGTTGAAGCGCATGCCCACCAACCCCGATGCGACCACGCCCTCTTTGGCATAGGCCGCCAAATCGTTGAGGTGCATGTTGCAGGTGTTACCCTCCCACCACACCGAGGCGATACCGACCTGCGCCTTGGTCAGATCGGCGTCAGACAAGCCGGTGCCGATCAGCATGGCTTGCGATGCGCCTTGCGACTTGGGCTCGGTGATGCGGGAACTGATTTTGTTTAATTTCTTGGCGGCCATCGGTGCGTCTCAATTGAAATTCGAAGGCGGGGATTTTAACGTGAGTAGCGTTCGGAAGCGACCGGCATCACGCGCACCGATTGCAAAACACCGCCACCACTTCAGGCGCTTTTTAGCACCGTCAGCAAGGCCTGCAAATGTTCGGCGGCACGCAAACCTAAGCTGGTCAGGTAACCGCCGTCGCTCTGCGTAATGAAGCCTTTTGCATATCAGCCATGAAGGTAACACACCGATGCGTCTGTATACTGTATGCGGGTGCCGCTTGAGATAAAAGATCAACGCCTAGCGTTGGTACATAAATAGATGCAGTGCGGCAGTTAGCACCCAGGTAGGATTTTCAGCAAGGAAACGTGCTACGCACATTATTTCATGGAGCGCTCGTAACGGATGACGGCAGTGATAAATGATTTGGCTTTGCTCGGCGTTGTGCTGCTGCTGATATTACTTGTGGCACGTACGATCAGCGAATGGCGCAGCGCGCCTGACAATCGCCCGATTGCCGCATTGCCGTCTCCCGGCATGTTCGAGGTGCCCACGCTTTACGATGTGGCGTCGCCTGACTCTGTCACGCCCCGGCGACATTACACGCTTTGGGCGCTGATCGGGCTCGCACTCGCCGCACGTTTCGGAACCTGGGCGTTTGCCTGGCTGATGTATATGGTGCAGGAAAATCACCTGGCCGGGTTTTGGGCCAGCTTCAGAGACATCTGGGGACGTTGGGATGCGGTGCACTATATCGACATTGCCGATCATGGCTATGTCGATTTGGTTGAACCGGAAAAACTCAATCTGGTTTTTTATCCGTTCTATCCGCTGCTGGTCAGCATCGCCAAGCTCGGCGGTTTGTCCACGTTTACGGTCGCGGTGCTGGTTTCGCTGCTTGCCTTTTGTGCAGCCACCGTGTTGCTCTACAAGCTGGTCGAACGCGAAACCGGCAATAAGCAACTGGCCTGGGACAGCGCAAAAATTCTCGCGATATTTCCGTTTTCATTCTTCTTTGCCATGCCCTATTCGGAAAGCGTCTTTCTCCTACTGACCCTAGCCGCGTTCTGGTATTTGCGTGACGGACGTTGGCTTGCCGCCGGCGTTTGCATTGCAATCGCCGGGCTCACGCGCAATCAAGGGATATTATTGGGCCTGCCTTTCATCGTCGAAATCGTACTGCGTTGGCGCACTGGCCGTCTGTACAACCCGCAGGATGCACGGCGCGGGCTATTGCTTGTCCCGCTCGGTTTTATCACCTATCTGTGCATCAACAAATACGTCTCCGGCGACTGGTTCCGATTTTTCGACTACCAGCAGCAAAACTGGCGCGCGAGCTTCGGTTATTTGCCCGCCAATGTTTCCGGTGCGTTCAACAATTTATTTGAATTTGATATTCAACTCGCGCTGGGCACGTGGCTGCCTACCGTCATTTGCTACTTCGCTGCAATTGCTTTGCTGTTGGCGAGCGGCCGCAAACTGCCGCTACCGTATCTGGCGTACTCGACGATTTACATTCTGATTTCCTACTCGCCCAGCTGGTTAATGTCCGGGCCGCGCTATTTGATGAGCCTGTTTCCGTTGGCCATCGCCACCGGCTGGTTGATGCAACGCAACAGCTTTTGGCAGCAGGGAATTCAGCTATTGATGCTGACGGGTTTATGTTTTTTTCTGGTGATGTATCTGCATAACCAGGTGCTTTGATGCCAGCAGCGGATGGCGGCGACCGTGGGTAGGGTCGAGTATTGTCTTATAGCCAAGCAAGATCGGCATAACAAACCATGTACAATCTTGGTCTGCCCACCGAGATTGCAACATGCTTCAGCATATTCAACTGATCACTGGTAGCGAAAATCAAACCGGCCGCTCCGCGCCGGAACGCGCGCTGATGGATTTCTATCGCGCCTTTAATCATCGCGACCTGGCACACATGGCGCAGAACTGGTCGCACGCCAAACATGTGGTGTTGTGCAATCCGCTGGGTGGCGTGAAGCGCGGCTGGGCCGAAATCGAAGCCGTGTATCAACGCATCTTCACTGGCGCGGCGACGGTATACGTGGAGTATTACGACATCACGCTAAATCGCGTCGGCGATTTGTTTTACGCCACCGGCCGCGAGCGCGGCACGTTTAAAACCGCGCAACAGGAACTACCGCTGGCGATTCGTACCACGCGGATTTACCAGGACATCAACGGCGCGTGGAAGCAGATTCATCATCATGGATCGATTGATGACGCGGCGTTATTGGCGAATTATCAGCAGGCGGTGAAGTGAACAGCGGTCACCCCACCCCTTCAAGCTTTCGACAACCTGAAAAGCACGATCCGCTCGGCAATTTGGTGGTGGGCGCGGACTCGCCCGCCGCGTATCAGCACCTGCTGCGCACGCACAGCGATGACCCGCTACGCGTATTCATCGCGCACATGGATCATCCCGGCTTTCACGGCGTACGCTGGCTTAATCAGCGTGTCTTGACCATTAAGTGGCACGGTGGCTCGCCGGTGAAACACTTGAACGGTGCGCGCGTGTGGCTGGCGGATGCCGAAGGCGAAATCGGCGACGGCGTGCTGCGCCGTGTAACGTTAAATACCCTGCGCTACGGTGTCGACACGGCGGAAGTGCATCTGGCGACGGAGTTATTTTCTAACCACCGCCCCGCCGCCGATGAATTATTCGGCGGCTTCAAATTTCGCAAGCCGGTATGGAAAAGCGGTTCGTTGCTGTACACCAAGGCCGCCGATGATTTGATCGGCGCGTTCTGCATCGTCGCCACGGCGTTAGAAGCATTCGGCAAACGCAGCGCAAAAACCTCGCCGCCGTTTATCGGGTTGCTGACGCGCGGCGAAGAAGTCGGCTTCATCGGCGCCATCGGTCACTTTGAATTGGGTTGGCTGCAAGCCGCACGACGCCCATTAATCTGCGTGAGCCTGGAAGCGTCGCGTACCCTGCCCGGCGCCATCGTCGGTCAAGGCCCGGTGGTACGTTTGGGCGACCGGCGCACTCTGTTCGAAAGCGGCGGCACCCAACTACTCACCGAATTGGCGGAAAAAATCCTGCCGAAAAAATACCAACGCCGGGTGATGGACGGCGGCACTTGCGAAGGCACCGCCGCCACCGCGTTCGGTTTTCCGACCATCGCGCTGACCGTGCCGCTGGGCAACTACCACAACCAAGGATTCGAGGGCGGCCCGGACTGCCGCGCGCCGCAAGGCCCAGCTCCGGAATTCGTGCATCTGGACGATGTGGAAGGACAACGCAAACTCTGCCTAGCCTTGCTGCGCGCTAAATTGCCATGGACTGACCCCATGAAAAAGATGCGCGGGCGCTTGCAGAAGAATTATCGCGATTATCGCAGCCACCTATAATTGATCGCGTATGGAAGAAATACTCGTTGCCCTGTTGCAGTTCGCCTTTGAGTTGGTTTTAAACGTCCTCAGTTATTTTCCGTTTGATTGGCCGTCCAAACACCGAAGTTCCATCGAACCCGAATCGGTCGCAGGCTGGTGTGTACTGTGGGCATCGCTGGGCGCCGCCATGGGTGGCTTATCTTTACTTTTATTCGAGCATTCACTGATTCACGCTTCGTGGTTGCGCATGCTCACCTTAGTGAGCTCGCCTCTGCTGTCCGCTTACCTGTCGCAAGGCATCGCTGTTGCCCGCGTACGAAATAACTCCAACATCATTCCACGTAATCATTTCTGGTATGCCTTCTGGTTTTCGCTGGGTGTCGCGGTGGTTCGTTTCATCTATGCAAAACACTAACATTCATTGATCCGGCAGCCTTAAAACCCAGCAGATACCGGCGTTGGCAACTCACTGGTAAAGCCCTCATGACTGCGGTCGATATTGTCTATGTATTAAATCTCGCCGTATGGTATGAGGCCGTGCAATGACCGAAAAACTGTTTCAGACTGCGGCCACGATTCGCGATATTCCTAATCTTCCGGCGATTCCGATCGCAGCACAGCAGATTCTTGCTGCACTGGAAAAAGACACGATTTCGATGGGCGCGCTGGCGAAAATAATCGATACCGATCCGTCGCTGACTTCGCGCATTATCGGCGTGGCCAACTCGGCTTATTTCGGTAGCAAACGACCGATTTACACGGTGCAAGACGCCGTGACACGCGTGCTGGGCACCAATAATGTTTTCAGCATCGCGTTGAGCGTGGTGCTGGCCGGACCCTTTAAAGCCAACAAGTGCCCCGGCTTTCATGTCGAGCTGTATTGGGCGCAGGCCATCAAAACGGCAATTTTAGCGCAGAAAATTGCGCCGCATCTGGTCACGCCGGTTGCCGGCATTGCAGACAAAAGTTACCTGTGCGGTTTATTGCACAATATCGGCCTGCTGGTACTCGCACATACCTACCCGGATAAAGTCGGGCAAGTGGTGTCGATCGAAGGGTTAGAGCCTGAGCGTGACATTGCGGAAGTCGAAGAACGCCTCATCGGCATCGACCGGCGCCGCGCCGGTGCGATTCTCGCGAAAAAATGGCACATTCCGGACGAAGTCGTCAGCGTCATCGAACATCAACATGACTTGAGTTATCGCGGCAGCCATTGGCAGTTGTGCCACCTGGTGGGCTTGTGCGCGCGCTGGGCGCATGCGTTGGCAATGGGTCAGGAAGTGACCGTCGAGCCGCTGGATGTCGCACCGCTGCAACTGCCCGTGGATACGGTCATCTCCTTGGTTGCCGAAGTGCGCGGAAAAGTTTCCGAGATTCACAAAATGGCGTTGATGTTGGCCGCGCAGTAAACGAAGTGCAGGCACGCAGTTCATAAGAACGAAGCAAAGTTCGTTGCAGCATCTAAACCCCAAGCCTCATTATGAACGCCACGCATCGAAAAAAATGTCTAACTTCATCAAATCTTTTCTCATTGTTCTTGTAAACCTACCGCCGCTAATTGGATTGATTGTGTGGCCTATCGAAGCTCTCATGTCGATTATGATTTTCGATGCGCCCGGGTCAGAACAGAATCCATTGGCTATCGGGCTGTTTCTTGCGATAGGTGCCTACCCTTTTCCCACGATACTGGGCGCCGTATTGACATTTAAAGCCCTTAAAACTAGGGGCTACTTGTATTGTTTAGCGACAACCTTGCTTAGCTATAGCGGCGCTGGAGCTATCGCACTTATGTTGGCCCTGCTTAAATTTACTAAATAAAATCGTATCCACTCTCAACCCTCATAACGTAGAGAACAAACGCGTTGCCCATCTACTTACAGAATCCTCGGCGCTTATCTCGGATACAACGCGCGCAACCCCTTCTCATCGCCGCGCTTTTTTTCCTTCACTGCCGCAGTATCGACCCACGTCACGATGGCGGCGCTCATCGCCTTAATATCGAGCGGTTCTGCTTGCGCTGCATAACCTTCGCGTTCCAGACGTAACAGAAACTGCCGGAGCGTTTCGTCGCTGACGCGTGCCGCCAGATCGATAATATTGCGTGGCGGCGCGGCGCGCCAATTCCAGACAGCCCATTGCAATAACGCGTCGCGTAATTTTTTCGGATCGCGGCTCGCGCAGGCGGCATGCACCGCAGCACGCGCGTTTTTGACATTAACCGCCTGCGGGTCGGCTCGTGCGCTGTTCTGTACCGCAGGCTCGAGCACACGACGGCCGCGCCACCACGCCAAGGTCGTGAACAGCCATGCCGCCACCGCGACGGCGGTAAGATACGGCCAGTAATTCGGCACCGCCTCGCGCACCGCACTGTCGTCAAACGACACGGCCGCATCAGCCGCGTTACGCAACGGCGTGTTGACGACCGGCAACGGTGTACTTGCAACGGCCGGGGCATTTGCACCGGTAGCATCGGCGGCAGGTGACACATCAATCACACGCTCCGGTAATGTCGCGACCTGGCGCGAGCGTAACCGCGTATCCCACCAGCTCACTTCCACCGGCGGCAGTTGCAGTTTGCCGGGCCGTGTAGCGATCAGGGCGATCTTGAGAGTTTTTTTCGCCGTCACCCCGGTGGCATGTGCAGTGGTCTCCTTCGCCGGTTGATCCGGATAGAGCTTGACGCCAGCAATGTCCGCCTGACCTATGTCCGGAAGCTGTTGCGCAGTGAGTCCGTCGGCTTCCAGCACCAGGGTACGCGTCACCGGTTCGCCGACGCGAAATTGCGGCGGGTTCGGCGCCCACTCATCGCTGCGCTTGATATTTTTTGCCGGCAACCACCAGCTGCCCAGTGTCTCTTTGGGTTGCGCGGAAACATTCACCACGATCTCATCGCTGCGTGCGCGCACCACTTGCCCGCTGCCGAATACTTGATCGAAGGGATCGGCACCGAAGCGGCGATTGAAAAAACTGTCGAAAGGTGAACTACCGCGCGCCACGGTTTTACCGTTGAATTCAGCCGGTGGAATTTTGAACGGGCCGCTTTTCTGCGGAAAAATTGCATATTTACGCTCGACCACGCGGTAACGCCGCCCGCCGCGCTGCACTTCACTGGTGCTGTCTTCGCCTAAGCGCTCGACAATCGCGTTGGGCAAATCGGGCACGCTCAACGCGCCTTCTTTCAAATCCACGCCATGCAACAGGCGCAGCGTGTAGATCAATTGCGCCTGCACGTCGACGCTACGCACATCGACTGACGATTCCAAAATGACATCGTTGCGCGCCGTGGCTGCCTTACCCGCGATTACTTTTACAACAATGGGATCGGTGTGTTTGTCGCCGACCGCGAGCGCCGGAATGTGCAGCTCACCGGAACGCTTGGGTGCTAATGTCAACACCCATTCATTGCGTGTGTCGACGCGTCCATTGACGATACTGATACGATTGCTGCGCGCATTGTTGAGCACCGTAAAATCGTCCTCCAACGGCGCTAAATCCGGCGTGCCGTCTTGGTCGCTCAGTTCCAGAGTCAACTCCACGGTTTCGTTCTGCGTGATGACATTACGGTCAACCTGCGCGCTGACCTCGGCGGCAAGTAATGGCACACTCCAAATACCGATCACAACGGATAACATCCAACACCCTAACTTCATGGGTTACCTCCGCGTTGTGCACGGCGCAGATGTTCGCGCCGGAATTTCTCGCGCAACAATCCACCCGGATCATCGCTTACGCTACCTAACATTTGCTCCATCGCCTGGGTAGTTTCCCGTTGCTTATCGTCGGAATTACTGGCTTTCTGTCGAGCCTGCGCAGTTTGATTTTTGGATGAATCTGCTGATGCAGCGGCCTCGTTGGTTTTTGGTTCGGCTTGCTTATCTGTCGCCTCAGACTGCTTGATAGCAGAATTGCCGGCTTTCTGGCCGTCGGGTTTATTTTCGTTACCGGCGTCATTGGCACCCGCCTGGGAAGGCTGGGATTGCGGCGCATTCTTGCCGGGTGTCGACATAGAGTTTTGTTGCTGTTGCTGTTGCTGTTGCTGTT
>JACQEQ010000217.1 GCA_016200445.1 Gammaproteobacteria bacterium
CAGCAGAATAAAGGCGCTGAACGCACCCATCAGCGGCGTCATAGTATTGCTACTCAATTGGGCCGATGCCTCCTCCAACAGTGTTTCCAGTTCCTGTGCGCGGGCCGTAGCTTGGTCTAGCACCGGCCGCTCGCCGCCTAAATATTCGCGATACTCGGCCATTTTTTCTTCGATCTTTTCGGCCAACTCCGGCGCCGCCAAGCGCAGCTGAGTTTCAACCAGTTCGTAGCCTTGCAAATACGACGCGACCGCCGCGTCATAGGCATTGGATTTACGTCCGGCACGCAACTCTGCAACGCTGGCGTGTAACTTCGTCAAGCCCACATCGAGTGCGGCGGAAACATTACGCAGCAACGCTTCCGGATGTGCGCGCAGGTACAACAGCAACGCAACACCGTCGTCGCCCTGCGCGGCATGTAGCGCGGCAGGAGTGCCGCCGGTGATGCCCGCCATGCCGGTAATTAACTTGCCTTGCGTGCCGGATTCCAGAATCTGTTTACCACGCTGCACTTGTTCCGAGGATGCGGAAAAATTACTGACGTAAAACGCCAAGGCCCAACGCTGCGCATCGGTGAGTTGCGTGAATGCAACCATGCTGGTGCCGTCGACGCCGCGCGAAATCGTGCTGTACAACGAATAAACGCTACGCTGCTGTTGGCGTGTTGCATCGCGCAGGTTGGCCGGTGGCGGCGACAAACGTGCAGCCTGTTCACCGTCGCCTGCGCCGCTTGAGCCATGACATCGGGAGCAGTTCTCGATATATAACGCAGGCGCAGCGGCCAGATCGGGCAGGATTCGAGGTGCTACGACGATGGCAAATTCGTCGATCAAATTAGCAGCCAATTCATTGCACAGTTTCGCCACGGTGTCCGCCGCATTGCGCGCCTGCACGGCGCTGACCAAGGTTTGCGCCTGCTCACGCAATACTGCCTGCTCGGGGCGCGCTGCAAGCTGTGCAATTTGCTGCGCTACACGCTGAGTAAATTCCCATTGTTCAGCGTATTCCTTGGCATTGATCACTTGGCCGTTGGCCACCGCACCCGCATAGTCGACCGCGAGATAATCCAAGGTATGCAGAATGTTCTCTGCAGTGGCACGCTCGTCGGCGTGTGCTACTGCACTGGACAACAGGACTATTAAAACAGCCAAACAACTACGTACGCGTGGGTTTACCATAATTAACTTCCAGTTTTAGGTGAAAAGGTAATTGATAATCGTTCTCATTTAAGGAAATGCTAACAGACGACCAGCAATAGCTCAAGTGTGTTATGCAAACTACACTGAGTATCCAGTCACACGTCGCGCAAATGAGCCTTAACCATGACTGATCAAGATTCAGAAAGCTTGCTCAAAAGCATTGCTGATTTGGAAGAAGAGCACCGTACGCTGGATCGGCATATTGAGGAACTTGCTCACGACGCTACGGCCGATCAAGTGGAATTACGGCGCATGAAAAAACGCAAGCTGGCAATCAAAGATGCCGTGGAGCGTCTGCGCAGTCAGTTGATTCCGGATTTAAATGCGTAAATTCTTGATGGGTGTTATTTCATTTTCAATCCAAAGCGAAACTAATCCCCTGCCGTAGACAGTGCTGTAGCACGGCATGGCGGAGCAACAACGGCGCACTTTGAATCGAAAATGAAATTAATCAGTAAATGTCGCGATCGAGCTCTTCCCACGGCCCGCTCCATTCTTCCGGATGAATGGCATGGCCGGTGTCGCCCAGATCGTCACGCGCCACGTTGTCGAAGGTGCCGGTCCAGTCCTCTGGCGGGTCGATGGATTCAACCGGCATCGCGTACCACACGCTCAACGTAACTTCTTCGAGCTCGCCGCCGAAGTGCTGTAGCTCGACAGTATCGTCATCGACTGCAATCACTTGAAATGTTTTTCCGGTGTTGTCGCGATACCACCCATGGATTTCCGGATCATGCTGCACGTTCATCGAGTCAACCTCCCAACTAGGAAATAAAACTGCACTGAACTCATGCTAAGCGTGCAGCCCCGGTTGGGTACTGGTGAAACTACCTATTACCTACTGGACTCTCCGGTGATAAGTGCGCTGCCATCGGCACTTTCCAACGTAACCGATTGCACAGAGCGTCCTAAGATCACGATCCTGCCACGGCGGCGATCCGCGCCGTTGCCGCTGAAGTCGAAGGAAAATAACCGGCGAAAAACCAGTTGTCCGCCCGCATCGCGTCCCAAGCGCAACTGCTCCACGCTCACCGATTGATCGAGAAATTGCACATTGATTCCGGCACAGGCGCGTGCACCGGTGCGCAGCGCAAGTTCACGCGCACGCAGGCTGTCGAACCAAAACCAGGCGATACCTGCGAGAATTACCAGCAAGATGATACCGGTCAGCGAATCAGTCATGCTCTGCGGCCTCCAATGCGGCGCAGGCGTCCAGCCACGCTTCTTCGACGGCAGTAAGCTCTTGCTGCGTCTGTGCTTGCTCCAACAGCAGCGCCTTCAATTTTTGTTTGTTGTTATCTGTATATAGATCGCTTTGCGCCAGCTCACTGTCGATACGTGCGCGTTGTGCGGTCAGGCACGTCATGCTTTGTTCGAGCTCTCGCACCTGTTTGCGCAAGGGTTGCAGGCGTTGGCGTTTCTCTGCTTCGGAACGCTTGCGATCTTTGCGGCCAACGGTATTTGCCGTTTTGTCTACTCCTGGCGCCGAATCGCCTTGTGCGCGGCGGCGTTCGCTCAACCACGCACGGTATTCATCCAGATCACCGTCGAAGCCTTCGACGCGGCCATCGGCCACTAGCAGCCAGCGATCCGTAACACTACGCAGTAGATACCGGTCATGCGACACGATCACCATCGCACCTTCAAAATCCTGCAAAGCCATGGTTAGGGCATGGCGCATTTCCAGATCGAGATGGTTGGTAGGTTCGTCCAGCAACAGCAAGTTAGGCCGCTGATAGACCAGCAGCGCCAACACCAGGCGCGCTTTTTCCCCGCCGGAAAACGGCGCGACCGGCGCCATCGCCGCATCACCCACGAAACCGAAGCCGCCAAGAAAATTGCGCAACTCCTGCTCGGTGGCTTTGGGGTCAAGGCGCAACACATGTTGCAGCGGGCTGGAGGCGTCGTGCAATTGTTCCAACTGATGCTGTGCAAAATATCCGATGCGCAAATCCTGCGCGGCGATCCGCTCACCCGTCATCACCGGCTGCACTCCGGCAAGCACTTTGATCAAGGTCGACTTACCGGCGCCGTTCGGTCCGAGCAAGCCGACGCGATCACCCGGCACTAAGGAAACCTCCGCGCCCTTCACCACCAAGCGCTCCGCGTACCCGGCGCCGACGTGCTCCAGCGACAGCAACGGATTGGGCACTTTGAGCGGCGCGCGAAACGCAAAATGGAACGGTGTATCGACGTGCGCGGGGGCAATCAATTCCATGCGCTCCAGCGCTTTCATGCGGCTTTGCGCCTGGCGCGCCTTAGTAGCCTGCGCGCGAAACCGGTCGACATAACTGCGAATGTGCGCAACCTCACGCTGCTGTTGCGCGTACGCCGCTTGCTGTCCGGCGAGTTGCGCGGCGCGGCGCACTTCGAACTCCGAATAATTGCCGGTGTATACCGTGAGTTTTTCGTGTTCGATATGCGCGATGACATTCACGACCCGGTCGAGAAATTCACGGTCGTGTGATATCAACAACAACGCCCCCGGATAACCGCGCAGCCAGTCTTCCAGCCACAATACCGCATCCAGATCGAGATGGTTGGTCGGCTCGTCGAGCAGTAACACATCCGAACGCCGCATCAACGCGCGTGCCAGGTTTAGACGCATACGCCAGCCGCCGGAAAATTCCCGCACCGCTATCGTGTGTTGCGGCGTTTCGAAACCCAGGCCGAACAACAGTTGTGCAGCACGGCTGTTCGCGGTGTAGCCACCGTGCGCTTCGTACTGTCCATGTAAGGCGGCAATGCGCACGCCGTCGTCGGTCTGTTCCGCACTACGCATCGCCTGCTCAAGCGAACGCAATTCCTCGTCGCCGTCGAGCACGTAGTCGATGGCGGATTGACCGGTCGCCGGCGATTCTTGCGCGACGTGCGCAATCACCCACTGCGCGGGCAAATCCACGTCGCCGGCATCGGCATGCAGCTCGCCACGCAGCAATGCAAACAGACTCGACTTGCCGACCCCGTTGGCGCCTGTGATACCGGCTTTTTGACCGGGAAATACGCTAAATGTGGCGTCTGCGAACAACACCCGGCCACCGCGCCGCAGAGTAATATTTTGAAAATTCAGCATCGTGCAGCTACCAACATCAGGACACCTTCAATATCTTCCAGCAGTGATGAATGCGCGGGTTACGCTCGAAGTCTTTTGGGATCGTCTTTTGCGTCAGGTCTTCGATCTCAACATTTTCCAACGCCGCCCCATCCAACTTAAACCGCCGGAAATTATTCGAGAACACCAACACGCCGCCCGGTATCAACAATTGCAGCACGTCGCGCAACAGCACCACGTGATCGCGTTGCACGTCGAAATTATCAGTCATGCGTTTGGAATTCGAAAACGTCGGCGGATCGAGAAAGATCAGATCGAAACTGCCCGGCGCGCTCTGCGCTTGCTCGCTCAACCACGCAAGACAATCGTGCTGCAGAAACTGGTGCTCACTCCCGGTGTAACCATTACGCGCCATGTTGCGCTGCGCCCAATCCAGATACGTGCGCGACATATCCACCGTGGTGGTGGTGCGCGCACCGCCTGCTGCCGCATACACACTGGCGGTGCCGGTATAGGCAAATAAATTCAGGAAGCGCTTGCCCTGCGCCAACTCGCGGAGCAGCGCGCGTGTCGGGCGGTGATCCAAAAACAAACCAGTGTCCAGATAGTCAGTAAAGTTGACTTGAAAGCGCAGCCCGCCTTCGTTGACTTCGACGTAATAGCCGCCTTCCGAAAATTTCTCATATTGCGCAACACCCTTCTGACGGCGCCGGGTCTTGAAATAGACACGTTCGACCGGTACGTCCAACACCTGCGGCAATACCGCCAACGCTTCCTGCAAACGTTGCTGGGCTTTTTCGGGATCGATACTACTGGGCGCCTGATATTCCTGCACATGCACGTGGCGCGCGGCAGTTGCGGCCTCGTGGTATAGATCGACGGCCAGCGCGTATTCGGGCAGATCTCCGTCGTAGACGCGATAGCAACTCACACCTTCACGCTGCGCCCAACGCTGTGACTGCTTGAGGTTTTTGCGCAGCCGGTTGGCGAACATTTCCGCGCCCGCGCTAATTTGCTGCGCGACATCCGGTACAGCGTCGGCACTTGGCATCGGCACACGGTAATGAAACAGATGACACTCAATCGGCCCGTTAAACATTTCTTGCGCACGTTGCGAGCGCAGACCGATGTATGCCGCCAACTCCGGATTGCCGGTGAACACCGCCGCATGCCATGCGGGTAAGCTGCGCATCAAGGTGCCAAGTTGGGCGTAGAGCGTACGCAATTCGCTGGCATTACCCAGGCGCGCACCGTAAGGCGGATTCACCGCCAGCAAGCCGGGCGCGGATGCCGATTCAGGTTTGCCGCCACCAAGCGTGCGGCGTTCGATATGTACTTTGCCGAGTAATCCGGCACTTTCCACATTCAACAGTGCCGCCTGCACTGCCTCGGCGTCGCCGTCGTAGCCGCGAATCGACGGCAAATTCTCCAGCCCGCGCGTGCGCCGCGCTTGTGCTTCGCGTAGCAGCATGCCCCACAATTCTGGATCATGACCACGCCAGCCGAGAAAGCCGTAATGCTCGCGCATCAATCCGGGCGCAACATCACCGGCGATCCACGCGCCTTCGATCAACAACGTGGCCGAACCGCACAGCGGATCGAGCAACGGTCCACCAGCGCGCGCAATCGCCGGCCAGTCAGCCAGCAGCAAAATCGCGGCGGCTAGATTTTCTTTCAGCGGCGCATGCGCCCCGGCACTGCGATAGCCGCGCCGGTGCAAACTGCCGCCGGACAAATCCAGGCTGATACGTGCCTGGTCGTTACGTAAATGCAAATTGATGCGCAGATCGGGTTGTTCGACATCCACCGACGGGCGCTCGCCGAACAGATCGCGCATTCTGTCAACAATGGCGTCCTTGGTTTTCAATGCGGCGTAGTGCGTGTGCGTCAGCACCGAACTCACTGCGGTGCATTCCACTGCCAAGGTGCCGCGCACATCCATATGATTTTCCCAAGCGATGGCTTTTACGCCGTCATACAGCTGCTCCGGGGTCGCCGCGCGCAGTTTCGCGATCGGCATCAACACGCGGTTGGCGACGCGCGACCACAGGCACACGCGATAGGCGATTTCCTGATTACCGGCAAACGACACCCCGGCATTGGTTTCGCGCACGTCGTAGGCGCCCAGCGCGAGCAGTTCGAGCGCCAGCGGCGTGGTCATGCCTTTGGGTGCGGCAGCAAAAAATTGGGTGTTGTCGGGGAGCGGCATGGTGGGTTCGTAATTATGAATGGAGACTTTGATAACTGTGGGTGTGCTTACTTTCGCGCGACAAACACCGTTACTTCTTCGCGGTCGTGATATAGCTGTTTGCTGGCCAATTCGTAACGCACCCCCGCCTCATCCAGCGTGCTGCGCACCACGTCCAGGCAACGCTGAGTTTCTTCGTAGCGCTTCTTCATCGGCAATTTCAAATTAAATATCGAGCGCTGGCACCAGCCTTGCGAAAGCCAACGCGCCGCCAGCTGCGCGATGCGCATCGGTTGTTCGACCATGTCGCATACCATCCAGTCGACGCGTTTAACGGGTTGGTAGCGAAAACCGTCCGCACGCACGTGCTCGACAATGGCGGACGCAAGCAACGCCGCATCAATGGCGCCGTTGTCGACTGCGGTCACCCGCATGTGGCGGCGTACAAATTGAAACGTCCAGCCGCCTGGTGCGGCGCCCAGATCCACGACCGTCATGCCCGGTTGCAACCATTTCTGTTGCTGATCGGACGACAAAAAATGCAGCAAGGCTTCGTCGAGTTTCAGCGTCGAGCGGCTGGGTGCGCCACGCGGAAATTTCAAACGCGGTATACCGCCCACCCAGGGCGAGCCTTGATCGCGGCGTGCATAACCGACATAGGCGCTGGTCGACGCGATAAAACACACATGTGCGCGCAGCGCCGCGCGTTCATTCCACAACCCGGCGTGTTGCAAATGGGAGTTCAGCGGCTTGTCCAGCGCGCGGCACAACGGCGATAACTCTTTGCCCAAATTAGTGTCCGGAGTTTCCAAAAATAGTTCACCGAATGATTCGGGCGCAGCACCCAGCGCGTGTGCAATCGGTTCTACCCTATCCGTGGGGCGCAAATCTTTAAGCAACTCCAGTACAAAAAACCATTGGCGCGCGAACGTGAAATCTTGCGCTGCAAGCTGATGAAACTCCGCCGAACCGCGCTGCTCCTCCGCCGTTTCGAATACCGCCAAACCGGATTGCGGTTTGGCGCGCGCAAACC
>JACQEQ010000218.1 GCA_016200445.1 Gammaproteobacteria bacterium
TAACTAATTTGAATTCGCAGCTGCAGTTACACCCGGAGATTCGTTGCGGCTGCGCTCATTACCGCGAGCTTGATTGACGGGTTGGTTTCCGAAGCCATCTCCTGGTTTATTTTGCAGTTGCGGGCGTAGTTCATCTTGCAGAATTTTGAGGCGGGCTTCGACGCGCGATTTCATATAGAAGCTCGTATTAGGTTGCCGCAAGGCGGTTTGTAAGTGTTCAACGGCCAACGCGGTACGTCCAAATAGGTAGTGATATTCTGCCAAGGCTTCGTGCGCCTCACGTTGATCGTTAAGCCGTTCTGCGGCGCGCGCCAGTAATTGATAATACGCAGGATTGTCGCTTTCAAAGCGGCCTTGGTTCAGCAATAAGGCATGTGCGAGTTGTGCGGAGCCTGAATTGATAAGCAGCTCACTCATCTGCAAAGTCAGCGGCGTGTCGTGTGGATACAATTGCAACGCATGTTGAAGAATTTCCGTGGCTTGTTTGGGATTGCCGGCATGGATTTCTATTTGGGCTTGCGCCATGAAGTAGGGTACACGTTCTTTGTCGAGGCGCAGGAGCTCGACAATTTGTGAGCGAGCTGCTGCATGATCGTTATTGTCGATCAAAGCCAAAGCGTACGCATAACGTGCGGCAAGTTCACTGCGGAATTTTCCGCTGGCCAGATTGCGAGCGTAAAACTTCGCGCGTTGTTCGGGTTTTTGCGTGTCGGCAAGATATTGTAAGCGCGCGCGCATCAACTGGTACTCGACACTGTCTGCCACTTGCTTGAACTGAAACTGCTCGGCGCGATTACGTGAATCCGCAATACGCGACAACGTGACCGGATGCGTACTTAAAAATTCCGGTGCACCACTTTCGACAAAGCGGCTGGCCTGTTGCAAGCGTTCGAAAAACGCCGGCATCGAACGTGGGTCGAAGCCTGCCTGAAACAGCGTTTCGATGCCGATTCGATCTGCTTCCTGTTCATGTTGTCGTGAGAAACTCAATTGTGATTGCGCATTCCCCGCAATGCCTGCAGCCAGCAAGGCTTCGGCGGCTTGGGGGTTGCGTGCGCCAAGAATAATGGCTGCAATCACTGCGGCGGCGGTTGGCACGCTAAGCTTATTGGCTGCTTCGAAGGAGCGTATTAGATGGTGTTGCGTAACATGCGCAAGTTCGTGCGAGAGCACCGAAGCGAGTTCGCTTTCGGATTCGCTATTGAGCATCAGGCCGGAGTTAACGCCGATATATCCGCCCGGTCCCGCAAAGGCGTTAATGCGCGCATCGTCCACCATAAAAAAAGAAAAGTCGAAGGGATGATAGCCGGCAAATCCAACCAATAAATTGCCTAACGATGAAATGTAATCTTCCACCAGCGGATCATCGACAAGTTTTACATTTTGGCGAATGTTGCGCATGAACGCGTCCCCCAATTTGCGCTCTTCCGCAGGCGACAACGCAGACGCCGCCGTGCTTCCCATGTCGGGCAAGGTGATGCTGCCTTGCGGAATTTCAGCGCACAACCCGCGTTGGGACAGCGTAGCAACGAAGCATGCAAGCACAAAAGCTCTACCGGGCGTCATAAGTAGTCATATATAGAGGGATTACCAAAGAATTCTTGCGTGAGACTGCTGGGGTGTTTGAAACTACATGGGTATTTGTCGGCGTCCACAAGAGATTAGCCTACGATTACAAAATGTAAAAAATTTGTGCAGTGAAACTACCTAGAGCGATTTGTATGACTAGAGTTCACAACTTAGGGAAATTCATTTGCGCAATCTTGCAATTGGTAAAAACATCGCATATAAGAGAAACATTGAATACTAATCCATCGCAGTGTTACCCCATCCACAAGGAGATTTCACCATGGCAAATTTTGATCAAGAGCTCGATGCAACCGGCCTGAACTGTCCGCTGCCGATCTTACGTGCGAAAAAA
Source organism: Gammaproteobacteria bacterium (assembly GCA_016200445.1). Classification (GTDB taxonomy): domain Bacteria; phylum Pseudomonadota; class Gammaproteobacteria; order SG8-11; family SG8-11; genus UBA6921. Next base: position 1,922 of record JACQEQ010000218.1, read on the forward strand.
GCGCTAGCGACCTTAGCTACGGGACAAACGCTGCGTGTGGTATCGACCGATCCCGGTTCAGTTAAAGATTTTGATGCTTTTGCTAAACAAACGGGCAACACCTTGGTTGAATCGAAACAAGAAGCCGGAAAATATCTTTTCCTGATCAAGAAAAACGTCTAAATAAATGCGCCGTACGCCGTCGTTTCAGCACAAGAGAGGAGTAATTCATGGCCGATAAAAAGCTTTCCATTATTACTACCAAAGGTACGCTCGACTGGGCGTATCCTCCTTTTATTTTAGCTTCGACGGCGGCGGCGCTTGGCTATCAAACCAACATCTTTTTTACTTTTTATGGTCTGCAATTACTGCGTAAAGATCTCAATTTGAAAATCAGCCCGCTGGGTAATCCTGCCATGCCGATGCCGATGGGCATGGACAAGTGGTTTCCCGTTTTGGGTACCGCATTGCCAGGTATGGAAGCCATCATGACGGCAATGATGAAAAGTAAAATGAAATCGAAAGGCGTCGCCAGTGTAGAAGATCTACGTGCCATGTGTATGGAGGCCGAGGTCAAATTCGTAGGTTGTCAAATGACCATCGATCTGTTCGATTGGAACCCCAAAGACTTTATCGACGGGGTCGAGTTGGGCGGAGCGGCGACCTATCTTGCGTCGTCCGGTGGCGCGGACATCACTCTGTTCATCTAGCATCGTTGATGCAACATTCAAACTAAGCTGCGTAAATTGTTCCGCAGCTTTTTTTTCGCCTGAGTAAATCTAAGAACGGGTTCGCTTGTTATTCGTCGGAAAGTTATCTATTACTTTTGCAGTTGCGTGAACAACGTGGTGTGTGCTGAAGCGCAGACCACAAACGATGTCACATAAAGTCTCCGCGCGAGACAGGAGGAGGGTGTATGAAAGCAGTTCGCAATTTTGTAATTCCGTTATCCGCAATGGCCGCATTGCTTCCGGCGGTGGTCTATGCCACCAACGGTATGAACCTCGAAGGCTACGGACCAGTCGCGACGGGTATGGGCGGGGCGTCGATGGCGTATGACAATGGTTCGGCGGCGATGATGAATAATCCGGCGACGATCGGTTTGATGCCGGATGGCCATCGGGCTGATGGGGCCGGATGTCACTGCTTCGGCACCTACTTATCCAGATGCAAAATCCAGCGGCGATGCTTATTGGATGCCTGCACTTGGTTGGTTAACCAAACAAGGTGATCTTGCATATGGCGTAGGTATGTTTGCACAAGGTGGAATGGGCACCGAATATAAAGCTAATTCGTTCATGTCAGCAGGCTCTGGGTTAGAGACACGTTCAGAAGTAAGCGTTGGTCGCTTACTCGTACCCATCTCTTTTAATGTAAATCCTAGCTTTACAATTGGCGGTAGCGTGGATCTCGTTTGGGCAGGTATGGACCTCAAGATGGCGATGCCAGGTAGTCAGATGCTCGACATGATTGGGGGTTCACAAAGCTCTGGAACCATCGGTGGAAGTATGACAACAGCATTATTAGGTGCTGTTAGTGGTGGCATACTTCAGGCGCCATCACCAACAACTACACCCGTAAACTGGGGATATTTTGATTTTTCTGATAGTAGTGGATTTACTGGTGAGGCTAAAGCGACTGGTTTCGGCGGTAAGATTGGCGCTGTTTTTAAAGCCAACCAGCAGTTGTCTATTGGCGTGACCTATCATACTAAAACCGCACTTAGTGACCTTGAAACCAGTAATGCGTCGGTAATGTTCAACGCAAATGTCGATGATAACTTACTTGCTGGTACCTGGAATGGAGCGACAGGTGCGGGACAAGTGGGTGCACCTGCAGGAACATACTCAGCAGCACCTATTACCCTCAAAGGAAAAATTAAGGTTAACGATTTCCAATGGCCAGCTACGTTGGGTGTCGGTGCAGCTTTCCAAGCAACGAATGAACTTATGATCGTTGCTGACGTAAAGCGCATTCTATGGGCAGATGTAATGAAAAACTTTTCAATGACATTCACATCTGACGCAACTCAGTCAGGACTAGGAGCTGGGTTCGCAGGCACCGTGCTTGATGCATCGTTACTGCAAAAATGGGATGACCAAACCGTGATCGCTCTTGGCGCGTCGTATATGCTAAATCCGGAAACTACTTTGCGAGTGGGTTACAACCACGCATCCAATCCAATCCCGGATTCGTATCTTAATGCGCTGTTCCCTGCGATTGAAGAAACTCATATCACGGCAGGCGTGGGCTACATGATCAGCAAAGAATCGAGTATTGATTTTTCATTGACGGATGGGTTGGAAACAAAGGCTACTAATTCACAGACTCAAGTTAAATCCACCATGAGCCAGCTCAACTGGCAGTTCATGTATTCCTACCGTTACTAAGCTTGACTTTATCGTTGTGTAGTTGAAAGGGGCCGCGCGGCCCCTTTTTTATGGAGCGCTTGCTCCTGGAATGGTTTGGTTCGTTTGCCTCAAATTATTGTGCGGCGTAAAATCGCGCGCACAATAAAAAAGGCTCCCTCGCGTTCATGGCCAACTTCTTCGTTTTTCTCCCATCGATTTCTGTTGCACCCAATCCGTCTGTGTTTCAAAGGGGATTGTCATGCGCGCGTCAATTGAAGTCGCAAGTACCGAGCAGCACTGTGGAGCGCGACTGGGCGAGCGCGGCGGTGTTCGCACGCATCAACACATCCGGTGCACCCATTGCGCTCGACCCGCACACCGGAAGTTGGCTATTGGCCGTGGGTACCTGGTGCCATGCGGACGGCTATTCCAGCGGTGCGGAAGGCCGCTTGCTGCAACGCTATCTCGAAGTTGGAGCGCAGCGTCTAGGGCGCGAGTTGGAAGGTTTTTTTAACGTCGTGATCGGCGATGCGCGCACA
>JACQEQ010000219.1 GCA_016200445.1 Gammaproteobacteria bacterium
AACAATCCATGAACAACAGGTCGCCTGAACCAGATTCTTATACCCCACCGTTCAGGCTCATCCTTGCACTGGAATAGACTGCCGAAAGGCTTGTATTTGCACAGCGGAATACTTTTACTCAGCATTGATTTTGCAGCGCCGCTCGTGCTTAGCCAGGCTGCAAAATCTCTGCGGTGTCACCGGTTCGATGCACAGGCGGCTGTGCACTCACTAGGGGAGGCGCTGACATTCGGCGGGTTTGTACATCCTTTAAAATGTCAAATCAGCGCATCTCTGAGTGCGCCATGCTGCGAACTTTGCCAATGTTATTTCTTCGACGGCGGCACGAAGCCGGGCGGGGGTGCCGAACCGCCGCCGAAGAAAAATTTCTCCATTTCGGCTTCGAGAAATTTGCGGTGCGCGGGATCGATCGGCGTGAGCCGGTTTTCGTTCATCAGCATGGTTTGATGTTTCAACCAGCGTTGCCAGGCTTCTTTGCTGACGCTGTCGAATATTTTCTGCCCCAGTTCGCCGGGGTAGGTCATGTAATCCAAACCTTCGGCTTCTTTTTTCAGGTACACACATTGGACCAAGCGGGCCATCACGGAACTCCTAGTTGTTGGGCGCGTAGCTCGTCGAGCAAACGCTTTACAGGCGCGGCAAGTCCGCGCGCATCGGGTTGAACGGAGTTATACCAGACTCGCGCGCCGCCTTCCATGACAGCGCGTTCCGAATCGCGTGCGATGACATGAATTGGCTGAATTTCCAGGTGGAAATGGCTGAACGTATGTCGCACGCGGTCCCATGCATGTGCATGCTCGACCTGCAAATTCATTTGACCGGCAAGCCAACTACGCCAATCGGTCTGCGGCTCGCATTCGGGGAAGCTCCATAGCCCGCCCCAAATCCCAACCGGCGGACGCTGTTCCAGCAAGACTTCACCGGCGGGATTGGTAATCATCAGCATCGCGCAGTGGCGCACCGGCAATACTTTACGGGGCTTGGGAAACGGGTAGCGCGCAACCTCATTTTGTAGCAAGGCTTGACATTTATTATGTACGGGGCACCGATCGCAGGCCGGATTCTTAGGGGTACAGACAGTCGCGCCTAAATCCATAATCGCTTGGGTATAGTGTGCTACGCGTTCAACAGGGGTGAGTTGCTCCGCCCGCTGCCACAGTTGTCTTTCCACGCTGGCTTGCCCCGTCCAGCCTTCAAGGGCAAAGTAACGCGCCAGCACGCGCTTGACGTTGCCGTCGAGAATTGACTGGCGCTGGTTAAATGCTAACGCCAGAATTGCACCGGCGGTAGATTTACCGATGCCAGGGAGCGCTTGTACGGCCGCGATCTCGGACGGAAATTCACCCTGATATTGGTCGCGAATAATTTGCGCGGCGCGGTGTAAATTACGTGCACGCGCGTAGTAACCCAGGCCGGTCCACAGGTGCAGTACTTCGTCCGACGAGGCAGCGGCCAACGCTGCCAGATCGGGAAAACGCTGCATAAAGCGCGTGAAATAGCCGATCACGCTGGCCACTTGGGTTTGTTGCAACATGATCTCTGAAACCCACACGCGATAGGGTGTGGGTTTATGCTGCCAAGGCAGGTCGTTGCGGCCGTGCTGGTCAAACCAAGTGAGTAACTGCACGCTAAAGTCACGTGTTGGCATGTCAAAGTCTCGTGGTGGCTACGAAGCGTCGCAGGTTACGGTTAGTCTAGAGCAACTTACAAATTCACACAGCACAGGGAGTATATGGTTACTCAAGAGCAACATGCGGTGTTGATCAAGGGCAACAACGGGGCGACCTCGAACAGCCTGCTGACAGTGTCACGTTACGACCGGCAAGCGCGCGTAGCCCGGGCGCTAAAAATTCTCGGCATCTGTTGGCTCAGTGCGATTGGATTCTTTTTTACATTTATTCCGGCCTTTCATTTAGTCAGCGCCTTAGTGCTGCTTATTCTCGGACCCGTACTGGCCTACAAGCGCTACAATACCGCCTTCATCAATGACAAGGTGCAAGGGCGTTGTCCTGCCTGTGCGCAAGAAATCACTGTGGATTTTGAAACCGACGATAAGCTACCAAAATGGACCTACTGCCCGTTGTGCAAGGCACCGATCCAGATCGTTGTCGATGAACCCCCGAAACCGAGTTAACCCGCATGCGTGCAGTCATGGCAATTTTAGTAATTACAATTTTTGTATTCGCGGTGCTGGCTAGCATCAGCTTATTTCTGTTTCAGATGGGCGTGTTTGGAAAGTGACGATGGCAAAAATTTTCTGTTTGCAAATGGAGCGGGTGATGGGAATCGAACCCACGCTATCAGCTTGGGAAGCTGAAGTTCTACCATTGAACTACACCCGCGCGAGCGCACATGTATACCGTGAAGTTTACGGGGTGTCAAAAGGTCCGCTATGGTGATTTTAGTCAATGGCACACGCCATGAATTACCGGCCGGGAGTAATGCCATGCAGTTGATAGAACAACTAGGATTAACCGGCAAACGCCTGGCATTGGAAATCAATCTGGAAATTGTGCCGCGCAGTCAGTATGCCGCGTACTTGCTAAGCGAAGGCGACCGCGTCGAAGTGGTGCACGCCATCGGCGGCGGTTAGCGCGCTCACTGCCGGCGTCACTTTAAAGCTATAATTCCAGCCTTTCTTTTCAACAATTTATTGGTACCCGTCATGTCAAATCACGCTACTGCAACGCGCGACAGTCCGCTGATCATCGCAGGCAAGCACTATGCTTCGCGCTTATTGGTTGGCAGCGGTAAATATCGCGACCTGGATGAGACGCGTCTGGCGACAGAAGCCAGCGGCGCGCAAATTGTAACCGTCGCGATCCGCCGCACTAACATCGGCCAGAAACCGGGCGAACCGAATCTGCTCGATGTGTTACCGCCCGCGCGTTACACCATTCTGCCAAATACCGCCGGTTGTTATACGGTGGACGATGCAGTACGAACCTGTCGCCTTGCGCGTGAAATGTTAGATGGCCACGACCTGGTGAAGCTGGAAGTCATCGGCGATGAAAAGACCTTGTACCCCGACGTGGTCGCGACCATGAAAGCGGCGGAAATCTTGGTGAAAGACGGCTTCAAGGTGATGGTCTATACCACCGACGATCCGTTAATCGCCAAGCGCCTGGAAGAAATCGGCTGTGTCGCCGTGATGCCGTTGGCGGCGCCGATTGGGTCAGGTCTTGGCATTCGCAACCCATATAACATTCTGACCATCATCGAAAACGCCAAGGTGCCAATTCTTGTTGATGCGGGTGTCGGCACTGCGTCCGATGCAGCACTGGCAATGGAATTAGGTTGCGATGGCGTCTTGATGAACACCGCTATCGCCGGCGCGAAGCATCCGGTTTTAATGGCCTCGGCGATGAAGAAGGCGATTGAGGCCGGACGCGAAGCATTTCTTGCCGGACGTATTCCACGCAAACGTTACGCCAGCGCCTCGTCACCTTCTGACGGTTTGTTCTTCTAAAACATTATGGTTGAGCCTGAATCGCCGCTGCGGCACATCCGCAGTTTTGTGCGCCGCGAAGGGCGCATCACCGTCGCACAACAACGTGCGCTTTCAACCTTGTGGCCGCGCTTCGGAATTACGCCCGGCGCTGAGGAGCTTGATCTTGACTTAATCTTCGGGCGCCGCGCGCCGCGCATTCTGGAAATCGGCTTCGGTATGGGCGACTCGTTGCTGGCCTGCGCGAACGCGCATTCCGAAACCGACTACCTCGGCATTGAAGTGCACCGCCCTGGTATCGGCGGCGTGTTACGTAAGCTCGACGAGCTGAACCTCAGCAACGTGCGCATTATCGACGGCGATGCCTTGGTGGCGCTGCGTATGAATATCAGCGATGCAGCGTTCGATGCGATTTATGTGTTCTTTCCCGACCCGTGGCCAAAAAAGCGTCACCATAAACGCCGTCTGGTGCAGCCAGATTTCATGACGTTGATGCACGCCAAATTAAAACCCGGTGGACTACTGCATTTTGCAACCGATTGGGACAACTATGCGCAACACATGCTGGACGTGGTCAATGCTACACCGCAATTTCGCAATACCGCAGGTGTAGGTCAGTTTGCAGCTTCGCGCGGGGAACGTCCTGAAACCAAATTCGAACGCCGCGGTCTTGCGCTCGGCCATGACGTCTGGGATTTAATTGTGGAGAAAGCGCGGTAATTTACAGCGGCTTATTGTCCTGCAGCGGGTTGTTCAGACTCCAAATGCTCTAAGCGATAGCCGTGCTGGTAAATCGCGCTCAGACGCCATCCGCGCTCTTGGTTAAGATCGAGCTTTTTGCGAATACGGCTCATATGGGTGTCGACGGTTCGGGTGTTGACATCAGACGAACGTCCCCACACCGACTCCAGAATGTGGCCACGCGATAAAATCCGCCCGGTGTTTTTAACCAAGAACAAAGCAAGATCAAACTCTTTGCCGGTTAAATCAATGGCTTCGCCGGCACGCGAAATACTGCGCCGCGCCGAATCGAAACTCAGACCACCCACGTCGATGACTTCCCGCTCAGCACCCGTACCACCGACGCGTCGGCCCAGCGCTGTGATGCGCGCGAGCAGCTCCATACGCCGGATCGGCTTCACCATGTAGTCGTCGGCGCCCAGCTCCAACGAACGCACGATATCTTCTTCGCTGTCGCGTGCCGTCACAAACAATACCGGGATCCGCCAGTCGACATGCTCGCGCACCCAGCGCAATACTTCGTCGCCGCTGACGTCCGGAAGATTCCAATCCATCATTAACAAATCAAAACTGTCGTGGCTCATGTTTTTCATGAGCGTCTTCCCAGCCGAAAAAATCGTGCTGGTGTGGCCAGCCGCTTCAAGCCAGAGATTTAATAGCTCAGCTTGGTGTGAATCGTCTTCGAGCAATGCAATGCGCACACACAACTCCTAACAACTTTGATTTTTATTATTACCTATCGCCATATAATTTTTATCACAAAAATTACGCACTCGCATTCCCACCGCTGTAAAAAAGAAGGGCCGCGTGTGCGACCCTTCTGTTCCTTGAAATTGTCCGCGCGGCGTCCTGCCGCGCGTTAATCATTACTTAACCTTCGGAATCAACTCACCGGCGCCATAACGTTTAGCCATTTTTTCCAGCGACATCGGCTTGAGCTTAGATGCTTGACCAGCCGTGCCAAATGCTTCATAGCGAATTTTGCAGATATCTTTCATTGCAGCAGTCGATGCCTTAAGGAATTTACGCGGATCAAATTCCTTGGGGTTTTCTGCCAGGAATTTGCGAATTGCTCCCGTCGATGCCATACGCAGATCGGTGTCGATGTTGACTTTACGCACGCCGTGCTTAATGCCTTCGCGGATTTCTTCGAGCGGCACGCCGTAGGTTTGACCCATATCACCGCCGTACTTGTTGATGATCGCCAACCATTCTTGCGGCACCGACGACGAGCCGTGCATTACCAAGTGCGTGTTAGGAATACGCGCGTGAATTTCTTTAATGCGCTTGATGGCGAGAATGTCGCCGGTGGGCGGACGCGTGAACTTGTACGCGCCATGCGAAGTGCCGATGGCAATTGCCAATGCATCGACTTGCGTCTTCTTCACGAAATCCGCTGCTTCGTCCGGGTCGGTGAGCAACATCGAATGATCCAGCTTGCCTTCTGCACCGGAGCCGTCTTCTTCACCCGCCATGCCGGTTTCCAACGAGCCCAAGCAACCCAACTCACCTTCCACCGATACGCCGCAAGGATGCGCCATGTCGACGGTACGCTTTGTGATTTCCACATTGTATTCGTAGCTGGCTGGGGTCTTCATGTCTTCTTTCAACGAACCATCCATCATCACCGAGGTGAAGCCGAGCTGGATGGACATGTTACATACGCCGGGCGATGCGCCGTGGTCTTGATGAATGCAGATAGGAATATGCGGCCATTGTTCGCGCGACGCTTCCATCATGGCGCGGATAAACGGCGCACCCGCATAACTGCGCGCACCGGCCGAAGCTTGTGCGATCACCGGTGAGTCGGTTGCATCTGCCGCTTGCATGATGGAGTGCAGTTGCTCCATGTTGTTCACGTTAAACGCCGGCACGCCATAGTTGTTTTCTGCGGCGTGGTCGAGTAATTGTCGTAGAGTAATAAATGCCATGTTGGTCTCCTTAAAATTGAATAACGCTGATTTGCGTTTGCCACATTTTTAACACAAAAACCGGTTCGAATATTCTTTGCTTAACTGTGCGGTGTCACGATGTCGCTGACACGCACGATCTTCATGGAATTGGTCCCGCCCATCGTGCCCATCAGATCACCCTTGGTGATAATGACA
>JACQEQ010000220.1 GCA_016200445.1 Gammaproteobacteria bacterium
CCGAAATCGACAACCCCCCAAGCACGTGTCCGTTTGCATCGTGAATCAACGTGCCAATGCAACCTACACCCATCTCAGCTTCTTCGTTGTCATAGGCATAGCCCTGTTGCGCGCACTCTGCTGCACTTTTTTTCAGTAGCGTAGCTTTAGTGATGGTATTGGCTGTGTAACGCGGCAACCCGGTGCGGCGTGCGTAACCGGTGCAGGCGTCGGCACCCAGCTCACCCAACATGAGCTTCCCCACGGCGGTCATGTGCAACGGTGCACGGCTACCGATGACTTGTTCAACACGCATCATGCGATTGGGCACGGCACGCTCGATGTACACCACTTCATCGCCCTCGCGTACGGTGAGATTAACCGTCTCGCTGACCTGATCGCGCAATAACTCCATCACCGGACGTGCGGCATCGCGCAGATCCAACGCCGCTGCTGCGTGCCCCGCCATGCGCCGAAATACACCGCCGACACGATAGTAACCGCGACTATCGCGCTCAATCCAAGCATGCGCCAGCAACGCGGAAAGGATGCGAAACGTTGTCGATGTATGCAGGCGGGTGTGTGCGGACAGGTATTTCAAATTCGCTGCATCGGGCTGACTGGCAATGGTCTGCAGCAACAGCATGGCGCGGTCCAGCACCTGGATTGAGGATTGGCGTTCGATGCTCATATTCTCACCATGTGGAAACGATTCTGTATTGTGAGAATAAGGTACCCGATGTTAACTTGATCGCCAAGCACAATTTCGCATACGGAGTGACCGTCATGAACCAGGCCGCAACTGAACAGCCCGCATTCTGCGCAGGGATCGATTACTTTGGCGCAGCCTGGCCGGAGTTCGACGCGCATACCGCCACCGCAGTCATCGGATCGAACAAAAAATCCATCACCGATCCCACGGATGCGCGCGCCGTCTACCAAACCCTGCTGGCTGCCGATGCGTTGCGCTATCTCACCCTGCAAGTCACGGGTGCAAAAGCCTCTGGCCACCCTGGCGGCTTTGCCTCGAGCGCAGAAGCCTACGCAACGCTGGTCATGCTCGGCCACACCAACATCCTGACTGAAGTCGGTCACCATGCCCCGGGCTTTTACAGCGCAATGTTCCTCGACACGTCGCTGGAACACATGGGCATCAACACCGTGCAGGACATGCGTGAGCGCTTCCGCGAGCAACATGGCCTGCTCGGACATTTGTCCGGTGCGATCCCCGGCATTCTTGCGCCCGCAGGCCCGCTCGGGCAGGGCCAGCATTTCGCAATGGCCGGCGCCTTACTACATCCGGGCACACTGTTCCCGTTCACACTCGGCGATGGCGGCATGGGCGAACCGTACGTCCTGTCATCGATGCTGCATTTCAATACCGCCTACCCCAAAGCGACTAATTTCTTGCCGGTTCTCATCTGGAATGGCTATTCGCAAGAACACCATTCAATGGTGTCCACCATGAGCGACCAGGACATGATCAATTATTGGGCAGGTCACGGCTTCAAGAACATCGTACTGGTGAATGCGAAAGATTTTGACGATTCCGGTCAAGACGGGGCCTATGTTGACAGTTCCTATTTTTCATTGAAGCAGCGGCTTGCGTTTACCCAGGCAGTACTCGGCGGAATGGACCGCGCCGCGCGCGCCGCGCTGGATGGCGCGCTGTCATGCTTCATCGTTAAACAGCTCAAAGGTTCTGGGGTACACGCCACCGGCGCCAAGTCACATAACTTGTATCCGGCGGATACCCTGGACAAACAACACATGCGCGATGCCCTGATACGCCGCGCATTACCAGTGCAGGCATGGCAAATCGTGCGCGATAATTTCTCGCGCGCCGGCGGCGGTCCGGCGGCAAAAACTGTCGTGACCGAAAAAGTTTTGCAGATTGCCGCCCTCGGTAAACTCCCGATGACGGATTTCGCGCTCGGCGACAAACACGTGCCGTCCACCGCCATGGGCATGCTGGTCGGCGCAGTGGCGAACGCCGATCCGCGCTACCTGGTGAGCAACGCCGACGGCAACGAAGCGTCCGGCATGAAAAATATCAACGCGGCGATGCACATCCGTCATCCCACGGCGGATGGCCTGTATCACCAAGGTCCGAACGGCCGCGTATATGAGCCGTTGAACGAAGACGCCTGTGCCGGTTTAGCGGCTGGTCTTGCGTTGTTCGGTTCGCGCGCGCTGTGGTTGTCGTATGAAAGTTTTGCCATTAACGGCCTGCCGATTATCCAGACGGTGACACAGGCGATGGCCGAATTGCGCCGCAAAACACCGTCCATCGTTTGCATGTACACCGCCGGGGCGCTGGAACAAGGCCGCAATGGTTGGACACACCAGCGTCCAGAAGTAGAGAACTACTTCGCGGCGATGATGCGCAACGGCAATGTCTACCCGTTGTTTCCCTGCGATGCCAACTCGATTCAAACGGCATACGCGTGGGCGACGCAGAGTAGTAACAAAGGCGTAGCGATCTTCGCTTCGAAAAGCCCGCTACCCATTTACACCTCGCTCGCCGGCAGTCAACGCGCGCTCGACGATGGCGCCATCACACTTTATGAGAGCACCTGCGGCAAGCGCACGGTGGTACTCGCCGCCAATGGCGACATGGTGTTTCTGCCCATCTTCGCAGCGAAAGATACGCTGGAAAACCAGGGCTTTCGCGTACGCATCGTCGCCGTAGTCAATCCGCGCCGGCTGTATCGCCCCGCTGATGTGGCCTGGGACACGGTATCCGAGCCTGACAATAAGTTTCTCGACGAACTCCAATTCAATGCTCTGTTCGATGGTTATGCGTTGATTGCGATCAGCGGTGGCCCGAGCGCGTGCCTGGAACCGGTACTGCTGCGCACGCGCGCCGTAAAACGCGACACGCTCTGCTGGAAGCGCGGCGAGACCACGGCATCGCCGAACGAACTGATGGCCTTCAATGGGTTGACGGCGGAAATGATTGCTGCGCGGGCGACCCAGGTGGCGGGCTAACTCGAAGTCGCATTCGCTTGCAATAAGGCCACGGACCGCCGACGGCAACGTAGTACGGTAAGGACAGTCAACGCAACGTTCCATTCAACGCGACTGGGAATTCCATGTCCACCACCAAAATCATTGTCCTCGACGACGACCCGACCGGCTCGCAAACCGTGCACAGCTGCCTGCTGCTCATGCACTGGGATGAAGCCACGCTACGCGAGGCGCTCAACGACGCCGCACCGCTGTTTTTTATCCTCACCAACACGCGCGCCATGGATGCCACGCAAGCCGCACAGGTTACACGCGCGGTGTGCCGTAATTTACGTACCGTGCTTGACATTATGCAGCACGAGGATCAGGCGATTGACCCGATAGTCGTCAGTCGATCGGACTCCACGTTGCGCGGCCACTATCCCGTGGAAAACGACGTCATTGCGCAGGAGCTCGGCCCCTTTGACGCACATTTTCTAGTCCCTGCTTTTTTCGAAGCCGGTCGCGTCACCCGCGATAGTGTGCACTACCTGCGTGTGGATGCGGCCTGGGTGCCGGTGCATCAAACCGAATTTGCGCGCGACTCGATCTTTGCTTACCAGCATAGTTACCTGCCTGATTACGTCGAAGAAAAAACCCAAGGGCGTATTCGCGCGAACCAGGTGCAGCGCTTTACGCTTGCCGATCTGCGTGGCGGCCTCCATGCACGTTTGCGTACGCTGAACGGCAATGTCTGCTGTGTGGTGGATGCAGAACAAGCATCCGACCTGGATTATTTCTGTGCCGCGCTGAAAGACAACATGAGCTCCGCCATGCACGGCAAACGCTTTCTTTTCCGCAGCGCGGCGAGTTTGCTAACCTCGCTGGCGCAGCTACCCCCGCAACCGGTGTCCGCGCAAAACATGGGGCAATGGACGCGTGCGGGAAAACCTGGTGCGGTGATCGTGGGATCACACGTTACTAAGACGACCGCGCAGCTGAACTTATTATTGCAACAACCCGGCGCCATGGGAGTCGAGCTGGATGTGGACCGCTTGCCGAAGGAGCGTGCGGCGTTATTACACGAAGTGTTACAGCGCATCGATACGAACCATCACAAGGGCCTCACGAGCGTGGTGTACACGAGCCGACTCGAACGAAGTTTTGCCACGCCGGGCGAACGCTTCGCATTCGGCGCTCAGGTGGCTGGCGTATTGATGGACATCGAACAGCAGTTGCCGCGTGACCTTGGTTTTCTCATCAGCAAAGGCGGAATCACTTCGAACGATACGCTCAGCACCGGTCTGGCATTGCGCACCGCGCGCCTGCTGGGGCAGATATTACCCGGCGTATCGATGGTATGCTGCCCGGCGAATCATCCACGCTATCCAGATCTTCCGGTAGTGATCTTCCCCGGTAACGTCGGCGATGAGAATGCGTTGGCGACCGTATACAATCGGCTGTCACAGCCCACACTCAAACGTTCATGACCACCCATAGCGCTCAAACAACGACGATTATTCCAAAGCTACGCGACCTACTACCCGCACATGCGGTACTCGCCACGAATGAAGAATTACGCCCGTATGAATGCGATGGATTATCTGCGTATCGTCAGGTGCCGCTGGTTGTCGTGCTGCCTGAAAATGTAGAGCAGGTACAAGCGGTCGTACGGCTGTGTTACCGGCACGGTGTTCCAATCGTCGCGCGCGGCGCGGGCACGGGTCTGTCGGGAGGCGCACTACCACTTGCAAACGGCGTGCTGTTGTCGCTGGCCAAACTCAATCGCATTATTGAAATCGATCTGCACAATCGCAGCGCGCGCGTTGAACCTGGGGTACGCAATCTCGCCATTTCGCAAGCGGCCGCTCCGCACGGTCTTTACTACGCGCCCGACCCCTCGTCGCAGATCGCATGCAGCATCGGCGGCAACGTGGCGGAAAATTCCGGCGGCGTGCATTGTTTGAAATACGGCCTGACGGTGCACAACATTCTCAAGCTCAAGGTCGTGCTCGCAGACGGCGAAATTGTCACGCTCGGCAGCGATGCCTGCGATAGCGCCGGTTACGATCTGCTTGCATTGTTCACCGGCTCCGAAGGTTTGCTCGGTATCGTGGTCGAAGTCACCGTGCGCCTGTTGCCCAAACCCGAACGCACGCAAGTGCTACTGGCCGCTTATGCATCGGTGGCTGCCGCCGGTCAAACCGTGAGCACCATCATCGGCGCAGGCATCATCCCGGCGGGCTTGGAAATGATGGATCAATTGGCGATCCGTGCGGCAGAAGATTTTGTGCACGTGGGATACCCGACCGATGCGGCGGCGATTTTGCTGTGTGAAGTCGACGGCACCAATGAAGAAGTATCGGAGCATGTCGCGACCATTCGCAACATCATGCTGGCACAGGGTGCAACCACAGTACGCACCGCAATTGACGACCAGGAAAGCGCGCTGTTGTGGAAGGGACGCAAAGCAGCGTTTCCGGCGGTAGGCCGACTCGCGCCGGATTACTACTGCATGGACGGCACCATCCCGCGCCGCTGCCTGCCACAGGTACTCGACGAAATCGAACACCTATCGAAAGAATATGATTTACGCGTCGCCAATGTGTTCCATGCGGGCGACGGCAACCTGCATCCATTAATTCTTTACGATGCCAATCGCTCCGGCGAACTGCACCGCGCCGAACAATTCGGCGCGCGCATTTTGGAGCTGTGCGTGCGCGTTGGCGGCACCATTACCGGCGAACACGGCGTGGGCATTGAAAAGCTCGACGCCATGTGCGTCATGTTTCAACCCACCGAATTAACGCAATTTTTTTCAGTAAAAAACGCCTTCGATCCGCACGGCCTACTCAACCCCGGCAAAGCCATTCCCAGCTTGCATCGCTGCGCCGAACTGGGCGCAATGCACGTGCATCGCGGCCAAGTGCCATTTCCCGACATTGAGAGATTTTAGATGAATGCCGATCAAACCGATGCACTCATCAACACGGTACGCGCTGCTATTGCGGCGCGGCGCGCGTTACGCATTATCGGCGGCAATACAAAAGCCTTTCTGGGACGCGCAACGGGCATTGCCGACACGCTCTCGACGGCTGGACATCGGGGCATCATCAACTATGAACCGCAGGAACTGGTCATCACTGCGCGTGCCGGCACGCCAGTGCTTGAAATCGAAACTGCTCTGGCACAACACGGACAAATGCTGGCGTTTGAACCGCCACACTACGGCGACCACGCGACCTTGGGCGGCACCATCGCATGCAACCTGTCCGGACCGCGGCGGCCCTACGCCGGCGCGGCGCGCGACTTTGTGCTGGGCGTCGAAATCATCAATGGTCACGGCGACCGCTTACGCTTCGGGGGCCAGGTCATGAAAAATGTCGCCGGTTACGATGTCGCGCGCCTGATGACCGGAGCGTACGGCACGCTGGGCGTTCTATTAAATGTCACGCTCAAGGTGTTACCGCGCGCGGTTGCGTCGCTGACCGTGCATCACGAAACCTCGCTAACCGCTGCCATTGAACAAATGAATATCTGGGCCGGTCAACCCTTGCCGATTACAGCGACCGCGTTTGATGGTGCGGGGTTATCCACGCGCTTAGAAGGTACCGAAACCGCCGTGCGTGCCGCACGCTTAAAACTCGGCGGCGAACTTGAAACACGCGAAGATTACTGGCTTTCAGTACGTGAACACACACATGGTTTTTTCCACGACACGCGTCCGTTATGGCGGCTTGCGCTGCCACCCGCAAGCGCGCCACTGGCGCTCAATGGAAAATATTTTGTGGAATGGAACGGCGCCTTGCGCTGGCTGTACTCCGACACTACTGCAGAACAAGTACGTGCAGCGGCGCTGCAGCACGGCGGCCATGCAACCCTGTTACGTGCCCAACAACGCAATGAGGCATTTCATCCTCTGCCTGCACCCTTGGCGCAACTGCATCGCAAGGTGAAAGCCGCGTTCGATCCGCACGCAATTTTTAATCCTGGCCGCCTCTACGCAGAATTTTAAAACATGCAAACTTCGCTGCTTGAATCCATCCGTAACACTGCATCAGGCCGCGAGGCCGATGCGATTCTGCGCAGCTGCGTGCATTGCGGATTTTGTAATGCGACCTGCCCGACTTATCAATTGCTGGGCGATGAACTCGACGGGCCGCGTGGGCGTATCTATCTGATCAAGCAAATGCTGGAAGGCCAGCCCGTCACTACACATACGCAGTCGCATCTGGATCGCTGCCTGACTTGCCGCGCCTGCGAAACCACCTGCCCGTCGGGGGTGCGCTATGCACGGCTGGCAGAAATTGGTAAAGACCTGGTTGAACAACAGGTGTCGCGCCCGCTCACCCAACGCCTGCTGCGGCGCGTATTGCTCGCGTTACTCCCTTACCCGCAACGTTTTGCCGGGTTGTTAGCGGTTGCACGCGGCCTGCGCCCGCTGTTACCGGCGGTGTTGGCGCGTAAAATTCCACGCCAGGAAGTAATCCCAACGTGGCCGGCACGCCAACACACACGCCGCATGCTGGTACTCGAAGGCTGCGTACAACGCGGCGCCACACCGCAAGTGAATGCCAGCACAGCGCGCGTGCTTGACACTTTAGGCATCAGCTTGCTGCGGGCTCCGCAAGCAGGCTGCTGTGGTGCGGTGAGTGCTCATCTGCAAGCACACCATGCAGCGTTGGATTTTATGCGACGTAACATCGACGCCTGGTGGCCCTACATTGAGGCGGGCGCCGAAGCCATTGTCACAACTGCGTCTGGGTGTGGCGTGGTCGTCAAAGACTACGGCGCCTATTTGCGCGATGACCCGAATTACAGCAGCAAAGCGGCACGCGTAAGTGCGTTGGCGCGCGATGTCAGCGAAGTTGTGGCGGGCGAAGATTTATCGAAATTGCAAAAATCATCGAATTCGCGCATTGCCTTTCACGCACCCTGCACACTGCAACACGGGCAAAAAATCACCGGGAAAGTTGAAAATATTTTGCAACGCTGCGGCTATGTCTTAACGCCGGTTGCAAACGCGCATCTGTGCTGCGGCTCGGCGGGCACTTACTCGATCCTGCAAGCGGAATTATCCCAACGCCTGCTCGCCGATAAACTCAACGCTTTGCAAAGTTCTGCACCGGCAATAATCGCGACCGCGAATATCGGCTGCCAGTTACATCTCGCATCGCAGGCACAGGTCCCGGTGAAACATTGGATTGAATTGCTGGACGGCGGATTACAATAACTACCGGGTAGCTCGCTAGCCTTCGCGAATCACACGCATCACTTCTTCCAGTGCAGTCTTACCTTCTAACACCAAACGCAAACCGTCGTCGCCGATGCTGGCGGTGAATTTACGTGCGTGCGCTTCCAGCTCATGTTCGCCGGAGCCGTCGTGGATCATGCCGCGAATGACGTCGTCGATCTCGACTAATTCGTAAATGCCGGTGCGGCCGTAATAGCCGTGGAAATTACACTGCGCGCAGCCTTCCGGGTGAAACAGCGTGGGCGGATTTTGCACATCAAAGCCGAATGCCGCGCAATCTTTGGCATTAGCCACGTAAGGCTTTTTGCAATGCGGGCAGAGCTTGCGCAACAAGCGTTGCGCAACTACGCCGAGCAACGTCGACGACAACAAGAAGGGTTCAACACCCATGTCGCGCAAACGCGTCACCGCGCCCACGGCGCTGTTGGTGTGCAAGGTCGACAATACCAAGTGGCCAGTCAAGCTCGCTTGCACCGCAATCTGCGCGGTTTCGACATCGCGGATTTCGCCGACCATCACTACGTCGGGGTCCTGACGCAAAATGGCACGCAGACCGCGTGCAAACGTCATTTCCACTTTGGTGTTGACCTGCGTCTGGCCGATGCCGTCGATGTAATACTCGATCGGGTCTTCGACGGTCATGATGTTGCGCGTTTTGTTATTGATGCGCGCCAGCGCGGCGTAGAGCGTGGTAGTTTTACCCGAACCGGTCGGACCCGTCACCAGAATGATGCCGTGCGGTCGATGAATCAACGCGTCGATGCGCCGCAGGCAGTTAGGTTCCATGCCCAGTTGTTCGAGCACCAAGCGCCCGGCTTGTTTATCCAGCAAGCGCAACACGACGCGTTCACCTTGGCCGGTGGGAATAGTCGAGACGCGCACATCCACCGCGCGCCCGGCGATACGCAGCGAAATACGTCCGTCTTGTGGCAGTCGCTTCTCGGCAATGTCAAGCTTAGCCATGACCTTGATGCGCGACGAAATCAGCGACGCCAGCGCACGGCGCGGTTCCAGTACTTCGCGCAACATGCCGTCGACGCGAAAGCGTACCACCAGGCGCGACTCGAACGGCTCGATGTGAATATCGGAGGCGTTTTCCTTAATCGCCTGCGTCAGCAGCGCATTGATCAGCCGGATGATGGGTGCATCATCGGCGCTTTCCAGCAAGTCTTCCGGCTCGTTGAGCTCCTGCGCGATCTCGGCGAGATTCGCTTCTTCATCCATGTCGCTCATCATGTCCAGCGCCGCGCCGGTGCCGCCTTCGTAAGCTTTTTGCAGCAACGCGTCGAAACGATCCACCTCGATCATCTGCAAGCGCAACGGCAAACCGAAAAAACGCCGCACTTCCGCAAACGTGTGCATCGGCACACCTTTGCGGAATACCAGCTTCACATGATCCGCATGCATCGCATCCACCAGCACGCCGTGGCGCTTCGCATAAGCAAAGGGCAAATGCTTGGGACGCGCTGCGCCGGGCGCAAGCAACGGCTCCAGCATGGGAGCCTGCGCCGCCTCGTCGGGCACGCGCTCAGGAATTTCAGAGTCCTGGGTCATGACATTATTATTGCTGAAGGTCCGGCGCAGCGGCAGGCGGAGTCACGGGCGAAGTAGCCGGTGGCATGGCCGGCGTAGCTTCCGGCAATGGCGTGGGTTGAACGACGGGTACGGCTGCGGGCGGCATCACCGCCGGAACGCTTGGTGCGACTGCGGCTGGCTCGCTACGTTCTTTCTTTTCTTCTTTGCGCGACACGCCGACAAAGTCTTTTAAATCCGGCAGCACCGGAATTTCTTTATCGGAAATCATACCGACGCCGTTCTCGCGTATTTCAGCCTGTTTATCACGCATATAATTGTATTTGCCGTTGGTGACGCGAATGCCGGTTTCAACATCGCGAATCACCGTAGGACGCAGAAATATCATCAGATTGGTTTTGGTTTTCGAGGTGGTTTTGGAACGGAACAACGCACCCAAAAATGGAATATCGCCCAATAACGGTACGCGCGAATTCGCTTCTTTCACATCGTCCTTGATCAAGCCGCCCAACACCAGGACTTGCCCGCTATCGACCATGACCGTGGTTTTCATGGTGCGCAAATTGGTTTTAATGTTGGCACTGCCCGGATCACCCGGCGCGCTGGCGTCGAAGTTTTCCACCTTCTGCTCGAAGTCGAGCTTGATGCTGTCGCCTTCGCTGATTTGCGGTTTTACCTTGAGATCGATACCCACCTTGGTCGGGGTAAATGTCGTGAACGGACTGGTCGCGGTGGCACTGCCGCCAGTGCCCGTGCTGGTGAAAGAACCCGTGGGCACAGACACCTGATCACCGACAAAAATACTCGCCTCCTCATTATCGAGCGTGACGATATTCGGCGTTGATAAAACATTGGTTGCGCCATCAGATTTCAATGCATGTAACACTGAAGCGAAGCTCATACCATCTTTGACGATGCGGCCCACGCCAAACGTAATACCGGCCTGTGGAGAAATGCCGGTAGCTGACCCGCTCACACCAGCGGCGATTGCACCAGTCAAGCCATTATTAAAATTGGATATAGCTGCCGGGCGATTGCCTGAGCCTCGATCCAACACAGCCCAATCAACACCGAGCAAATTGTTCATATTGTTGGAAACTTCCGCAATGATCGCCTCCACCAACACTTGCGCGCGGCGCACATCGAGCTGACGAATCACCGATTCCAGAGAACGAAATACCGCTGCAGGCGCGGTTATAACCAGCGCGTTACTGCTCTCGTCGGCCTGGATATTGAAAATGTCACTACCAGCCCCGCTCGCACCCATCGGCACCGGCACACCCGGCGGTGCCCCACCAATAGGAGCGCCACCCGCCTTGGCCGCCTTGGCCTGCGTGGTTTGCACACCGGTCAACACCGGCACTAAATCTTTCGCCTTGGCGTAGCGCAAATAAATCACGTGTGTGTCGCCGACCGACTGGGTTGGCGTGTCGAGGTGGGCAATGATGGCGCGCAATTGCAGACGGTCACCGCGATCACCGCCGATCAACAGACTGTTACTGCGCTCGTCTGCAACCAAGGCGGCTTGCTGTGATTGTGGGTCGCCTTTTTTGCTTTGCTGCTGCAAGGTGTTGAGCACGCGCACCACATCCGCTGCCGCCGCATAATTCAGTTTTACAAACTCGACCTCACCGCTGGTGGGCTGATCGATGCGAGCAATCAGCTCGATCATGCGTTCAATGTTTACTGCGCGGTCGGAAATGATCAGCATGTTGGATTGCGGATACGCCGCCATGTGGCCCTGCGGCGGAACCAAGGGACGTAAAATGGGCACCAGCTGCGCGGCGGCGACGTTCTTGACTTCAATCACGCGCGTGACCATCTCGTCGCCTACCCCGGGATTTTTATCCGAAGCAGTAGGTGCGGCGTGATGCTTAGCATCGGCGTCGGGAATAATCTTGGTGACCTTGCCGTAGGGAATGGCTGAAAAACCATGCACCTCAAGCACCGACAGGAACACATCGTAGACTTCTTTTTTGTCGAGCGGTCGCGACGAGATGATGGTGATTTTGCCTTTGACACGCGGGTCGACAATGAAATTTTTACCGGTGATTTCCGATACGGTGCCAATCAGCGCGCTGATGTCGGCGCCTTTCAAATTCAAAGTGACACTTTCGGCGGCGACGGATACGGTAAATGTCGAGATCAGCAACAGCGTGCCAATGCGGGCATTGTGTTTTACTCGGCTTACGATAGACATTCCGACCTTACCCCTTCCTATGAGTTCTTGAGTTAGCGGTTATTCGACGGCGAATGAAAAGCCCTGCGTCACTCCATTACGCATCACTTCGATATTGACCTGACCTGCCGTCTGCAAATTTTGAATAATTTCCAGCCCTTTCACGGGATTGTCCAAGCGCACGCCATTCACCATGGTCACTACATCACCGGCGCGCAACCCGAAGCGTGACAATAATTGCCGGTCACGACCTGGACTCACACGATACCCGATTAGCCGGTCACCTTCGCGCACTGGCTCGGCGCGCACGAGATCCATGACGCTTTGCGGATCTTGGTTCAGCGCATCGCGGTACTCATGCAACAGGGCACCGGTACTGCGGTTGTCACTGCCCATACCGCTCGGTGGCAACACATGGCGCCCTTGCTGCGCCATCGACATCGCGGGCGGCTGCATGCCGGGACCACCACTGCCAGGTTGACCCAAAATGGTTTCATCTACCGGCAAGCGCAGTATCTCCATTCGATTGTTGCGCTTGAGCATGACGTAATCCGCGTGAATTTCTTCGAGCGACGCGCCGCCAGGGACTTGCATCCCTACCGAATAAAATTCTTCGTTCCCCGAGGCATCACTGATGATGGCCTTGGCGGTGCCGACTGCCGACGACGCGATGACGCCCAGAAGCGTGAGATTCAAGCGCGTTTCCGGCACGACCACTTGTTCTTCAACTTTGGGTGCGGCTGCTATATCAACGCGGCCAAATAGACTTGCTTGACTGATGCTGATCTCGACGGCTGGTTTAGCGATTTGCGCAGTGGCAAGCGGGGGCTCTGGCGGAATGGCTTCTTCCGTTTCCGTGATCGGAACGATTCTCCAGGTCAACTCCGCCATGCGAAAACAGAGGGCTATCACCAGTAGCGTCGCGAGCGCCCATGGCAAGCGCTCCAATAATTGGGTACGTGCGATAAATTGGTGAAGCGCTTCCTTAGCGTGCATAGAGAATTGCCTAAAATACGTGTCAATTACCTAGCTTAGATTGCGGCAGATTCTACGCGATTCACTAGTCAAGATATAGTCAGGCAGCGCACAGACTCGCGCTGTAATGATAGGTGCGATACCGGATTATTTTATCGATATGCAGTACCGCATCGCTCACATCAATGCGGTTATTTAGCTATGCTCGCTTTTGCGACATACAAAGCATGGCTAGATGTAATGCACCGGCCGCAATTAGTGTTCTCGCGTGGTCAGAAAGTTCACATCAGGCCAACGTTCCATCGTCAGTTGCAAATTTACACGGGTGGGCGCGATGTAAACTAAATCTCCTTTACCGTCCAACGCTAAATTGTCGAACGCTTTGGTGCGGAAATCTTCTAGCTTCTTTGGGTTGTCGCAACTGATCCAGCGCGCCGTCGAAACGTTCACCGCTTCAAATACACAGTCCACGCCGTATTCATGCTGGAGACGATATGCAACAACGTCGAACTGCAAAATTCCGACTGCGCCGACGATCAGGTCGTTGCTGTTAAATGGCCGGAATAATTGCGACGCGCCTTCCTCGCAAAGTTGTTCGATCCCTTTTTGCAGCGCCTTGGCGCGCAATGGATCACGCAAACGCGCGCGTCGAAACAGCTCGGGCGCAAAGTGTGGAATGCCGGTGAATTTTAACGCTTCGCCTTGCGTGAAGGTTTCACCGATTTGAATGGTGCCATGATTATGTAGGCCGATGATGTCGCCGGGGAAAGCCGCTTCGGTGTGCTCGCGCTCGCTCGCCATGAAGGTAATCGCGCTGGCGATGCGCACTTCGCGCGCATCACGCACCTGAAATAATTTCATCCCCTTGGTATAGGTACCAGAGCATACGCGTAAAAACGCAACCCGGTCGCGATGCTGCGGGTCCATGTTGGCCTGAATTTTAAACACGAAACCGCTGAACGTTTCTTCACTGGGCTGCACTATGCGCGTCGTGGTGGCGTGGGCGGTGGGTGGCGGCGCAAATTCGGAAAATGCATCGAGTAATTCTTGCACGCCGAAATTATTAATTGCCGAACCAAAGAACACCGGCGTGAGCCGGCCGGCCAGAAATTCTTTGAGATCGAAGCGGTGACTCGCACCGTGCACCAATTCGACTTCCTGACGAAACTCCTGCGCAAGACTTTCAAACAACGCATCAAGGCGTGGATTGTTTAAACCATCAATCACTTCACCCGTGTTAATTTTTCCGCCATGGGTTGAACTGAACAAATGCACGCGATCATTGGCGAGATGAAACACGCCTTTGAAACGCTTGCCCATGCCGATTGGCCAGGTGACCGGTGCACATTTTATTTTCAGTATGAGTTCGACTTCATCGAGCAAGTCGATAGGCTCGCGGCCTTCGCGGTCCAGCTTGTTTATAAAGGTAATAATAGGTGTATCGCGCATACGACACACATCCATCAACTTGATGGTGCGCTCTTCAACACCCTTCGCGCTGTCGATCACCATCAACGCCGCATCCACTGCGGTGAGCGTGCGATAAGTGTCTTCCGAGAAATCTTCGTGACCGGGAGTGTCGAGTAAATTAATTATTTTGTCGCGATACGGAAACTGCATGACCGAACTCGTCACGGAAATTCCACGTTGCTTTTCGATTTCCATCCAGTCCGAGGTTGCATGACGCGCTGCCTTGCGCCCCTTGACCGTGCCGGCAAGTTGGATGGCACCACCGAACAACAACAGCTTTTCAGTGAGTGTAGTTTTACCTGCATCCGGATGCGAGATGATTGCAAACGTGCGGCGCCGTGCTATTTCGTGCTGTAATTCAGGCATATTTTCATACTTTCCAACGGGGGCTCATTCTAATTGAATGCACTCGCAACTTACAAACTCGTTCGAGCATGGAAAATTTTTCTCTGTCATTTGATTTTATGCATCGTGCAAAAGCAAATACGTGCGACTTTATTTAAAGTGCGCTACACATTGGCCGCTACAATTCACAGCGTAACTCAATACACCAAGGTTGGTGGTTCACCTGAATGGACTAATTGTTGTTATTGTCTATACTCAATCGTGACTGTGTTAACCCATCGGAGGAAAGCTATGGCTGCGAAGAAAAAAGCTGTTAAGAAAGTTGTGAAGAAGAAAGTTGCAAAGAAAAAAGTAGTCGCTAAGAAAAAAGTTGCAGCGAAAAAGACCGTGAAGAAAAAAGCGGCAAAGAAGAAAGGCTAAACACTAAGACCAAAAAACAGTTTAACTTTTCGAATATTTAGGAAGGCCTGCGCAAGCAGGCCTTTCTTATTTGCGTGATGAAATAATTTTTGTCGTGGCAAGCGCGGTACGAACGCTGTCGTACGAGTGATACTTAGTATTGAAGCAGGAGAATGAAGTGGTGGGCCGTGAAGGGATCGAACCTTCGACCACCGGATTAAAAGTCCGATGCTCTACCGACTGAGCTAACGGCCCGCTATGCGGAAAAAAGAGTTTGCAATGATACCGAAGTTACTAGGAATGACAAGGCCGGTTTCGCACCACTGCACATTTGTTAGGTTTCACGTTCTATGAAGATCGAGATTATGATCCATCGTAGTTGCGCTTCCCTGCGCAACTACGATCTGATGGAAATCTAAGACAGCCGTTAAACTTTGGCGTGTTTACGCAACGCTGCTGGCAGCAGGCGCAATTCAACCAAACTGGTGAGTATTGCCGAAACAAAGGTAGCCTCGCCCTCATAGACCATTTTGTAATACTGCACTTTCATGGTTAACGCGCTGCCAAGGACAATTCCCGCAAAGGCGATGAACGAGCCTAATGCAAGGGTTGAAGCGCCAGTCACCGCCTGACCGATGGTGCAGCCCAAAGCCAAGATCCCACCGATACCCATCAGCACACCACCGATAACGTGATTGAAAAAATCTCGGATGGATGCAAACCACTCGAATCGAAATCCACGCGAGACCAGCGCCCAAATCAATGAACCCAAAATAATTCCAAAGACCGACACCACACCAAACGTCAAATATCGTTCGTCGAAGCTGTTTAAACCGTAGCGCAAGACTTGCCCAATGGGGTTGATGAATGAAAATGATTGCACTGAGACATCTTGGGGACGCTCTTTTGTTTCGAGCATGACCCAGACATCATCTCCGGTGTATTGCGTCCAAGAATATTTATCTTCGCCTGCAGCAATTGTTACCAGTGCGGCTGAGATGTACCACGCAGCAATGACCGCAATTCCAACAACCACTCCACCTAAAAAATGCCAGACCAATCGCCCCGCCTATAACTAAGCGCGCAGTAATTACATCAGTTCCTGGCAGAACACGATTAAGAAAACTTCCCAGATCCTGCTTGTTTGCCAGACTAACGTTCAGCACATTGGTCCAGCGGTAAAACAATTCCGAATAAATTGTTTTGTCTGTGCCCGGAAAGGGATTTACCATGTAATAAGCGCAAATTGCGATTACGGCAAATACGAAAATCGATTTTATATTTCCGCCGCCGATACGGATCAGCGTTTTGTTTCCACAACCACTACCTAGTGTCATACCTATTCCGAACATAATTCCACCCACCAGGTATTCAATCCACGCAAAATTTGCAGCGCGGTAGGGTGGCCGGCTGGCATCCACATTCACCAACTGACTCGCCTCTAAAAATATCACTCCAAGCATTGCGATCGTCATCGCAAACAACCACGCTCGCATACGCCCGCTATCGCCGATATTGACAAGATCTGACACTGCACCCATGGTGCAGAAATTGGTTTTACTCGCCACCGCTCCCATAACCATTGCAACAAGAAGCGTGGTCCACAACACCGCGTGATGCGCGGCAGTAAAATTGTCGAACGTCATACGTTTCACCTATTCTGTGGTTGATCGAGACCAACATTACGCGTCGCACTCCACGTCTCATGCCGGCAGAAAGTCAAAAACACGGCCGGTTGCTTTGTAATGCGGCCCATACTTTACCAGTCACTCAACGCTGCTTAATATAAGAACACGTTAATTTAGTAGTTTTACTTGAACTGCGCATTACAAAAGATTTTTATCGTTACATTGAACCTAGAAACGGCAGTTGAACAGCGTGTGGAGTGCGACACGTTGGGTACAGGGCTAGGCGCAACGAGCGAGGAATAGCACGCTATTCCGATAATTCATATCGCGCTGGTTTTGCGCGAGGTAGGACGAGTTGCAACGAAGCCATTTACACAATGGGGCGTGCTAGGCCATAGCGGGCCTCACCCTTTGGGTGAAGCACGCTCGAGCAAAAAACGTCAATACCTATGCACATTTACCTGTGCCTTGCAGCGGTCAACTACCGTTTCTAGGTTGAAGCAAATACTTATTAATTCGCGGC
>JACQEQ010000055.1 GCA_016200445.1 Gammaproteobacteria bacterium
GTCCTCGGGTCAGGGCGCCATGCCCTCCCGGCAAGGGCGCGATGAATCGCGCCGCTACGGGTCTAATTTTCCGCCTAACACCGCACGCACCTGTTCGGAGGTAAACCCGCGCTGTAACAAAAACCGCGCCTGCTTGGCGCGGTCGGCATTGGACTGCGGTAAGGCTTCCCCAAAACGTTTATTGCGCACCTGGGTAATCTGCGCGCGCCAGTTTTCTTTTGCTTCAGTCAAGACCGGCGCGATCTGCGCGTCGGCAACGCCGCGCTGGCGTAATTCCTGTGCAATGCGTACCGATCCATATCCCTTGTTCGCACGTGAGCGAGCAAACACTTCGGCAAAGCGCGCGTCGCTCAGCAAGCCTTGCGCATCTAGATGTTCCAGCGCACTGACTACCAGTTCGGCCGGATAGCCCTTGCCAATGAGCTTGCCGCGTAACTCCTGAGCCGAGTGTTCGCGACGCGCCAACAAAGCGAGCGCCGCACGCTGCACCTGCGCCGCAGTTGCCTCAGCCTTCGCTGTCCGCTGCATCGTCGGCTGCGATCACCACAACCGCAGGCAAGGCGGCGGCACGTATTTTGGCCTCGATTTCTTGCGCGATCTGCGGATGCTCTTTCAGGAACTGGCGCGCGTTATCCTTGCCCTGGCCGATGCGTTCCTTGTTGTAGCTGAACCAGGCGCCGGATTTTTCCACGATGTTGGCGTTAACGCCCAGCTCGATGATTTCGCCTTCGTGCGAAATGCCTTCGTTGTACAAAATGTCAAACTCCGCCTGTTTGAACGGCGGCGCGACTTTGTTCTTCACCACTTTGACGCGCGTCTCGGAGCCGATCACTTCGTCGCCTTTCTTGATGTTGCCGATGCGGCGGATATCCAGACGCACCGAAGCGTAGAACTTCAGCGCGTTACCGCCAGTGGTGGTTTCCGGGTTACCGAACATCACGCCGATTTTCATGCGGATCTGGTTGATGAAAATCACCAGCGTGTTGGTGCGCTTGATGTTGGCGGTCAGTTTGCGCAGCGCTTGCGACATCAAGCGCGCTTGCAGACCCATGTGCGAATCGCCCATTTCGCCTTCGATTTCCGCTTTGGGCGTCAGTGCAGCGACCGAGTCGATGACGATGATATCCACCGCCCCGGAGCGCACCAGCATATCGGCGATTTCCAAAGCCTGTTCGCCGGTGTCGGGTTGTGACACTAATAAATCTTCGACGTTCACGCCGAGTTTGCCGGCGTATTGCGGATCGAGCGCATGCTCGGCGTCGATAAACGCCGCAGTGCCGCCGATCTTCTGCATCTGCGCAATCACCTGTAAGGTGAGCGTGGTTTTACCGGAAGATTCCGGTCCGTAGATTTCCACCACGCGGCCGCGCGGCAGACCGCCCACACCCAGCGCCAAATCCAAGGTCAGCGATCCGGTGGACACCACTTGGATATCACGCGAGGCGACCGAATCGCCCATGCGCATGATCGACCCTTTACCGAATTGTTTTTCGATCTGCCCCAACGCTGCACTCAGAGCCTTGAGCTTGTTGTCGTCCGCCGCCGCTTGCTTAACACTCATACCCGCCTCCAACTACCTCGCCACCCAAAGCGCTGCGCCCTGTAAAAATGGTTGAGCAATTATTCCATAGGAGTGCTGGGCGGCCTAGTCCTTATACAACGGCCAGGTGCGAATTACGGAATAGATCGGACCGGTGGTAAGGGTTTCGGATTTGACCAGGCTGAACGATTGAATCTTCCAGACAATCGGCTCCGGCACATTCAGCACCGCTGGCCCGTGCGCTTTGCGCAGCAGCGTCATGTGTAACGCGAACGGGCGGGCATCCAATGCGATACCGCAGCCATCCAGTCTGTGGTTAAGGTCGGCGGCTAAATCCGCCAATGCAAAGGGGACCGGTTCTGCGCCCAGCCACACGACCCGTGGTTTGGGGAAATAACCCAAACGGCTCAGTGTCAACGTCGCCGGTTGCGCCTGCACCGCATCGGCTGCGCGTTCGGCGCAGGCACGCTGGACGTTATCAACCGAACCGAGAAAGCTTAACGTGATGTGTAAATTCCCGGCTGAAACCGGCCTGCCCCCATGCTCAGCAAGTTGCGTTGCGAGCTTTGCGCAGCGTGTACGGGTAGCGTCGTCAGGCCATAACGCAAAAAACAATCGCGCAGCAGAGCCCATTGCAATTACAACGCGCGCTGCACCACGTCCAATACCCCGCGCAACGCACGCACCACCGCCTGTTGTCGAATCCCATCCCGATCACCTGTGAAAAGCTCGCTGGCCGTAACCGTCGGTTGCCCTACCCTGCTCCACGCGAAATACACCAAGCCCACCGGCTTGTACAAGGTTGCGCCGCCGGGTCCGGCGATACCGCTTACGGCCAAGCTGACCTGGGCGCGGCTGCGCGCCAACGCACCTTCGGACATTTCACGCACCGTCGCTTCGCTCACCGCACCGTGCGCCGCCAAAGTTTCTGCACGCACGCCCAGCATGTCTTGCTTGGCTTGGTTGGCGTAGGTGATGAAGCCGCGGTCGAACCACGCGGAACTGCCGGCGATATCGGTAATGACTTTCGCCGCCCAACCGCCGGTGCACGACTCAGCCGTGGCTAACATCAAGGAATGTTTATGTAATAATTCGCCCACTTGTTGCGCCAGAAGATCCAGATCCATCGTCCTGCTCCGAATGCTAAGGGTCTGTTGACCTATGTTTCCCCCACGCGTTGCTGCCCGAACACGTCGCCTGCAAGGCGCGAGGCGCCGCGCGTAGGTATTCTACGCGTAGGTCAACAGACCCTAAACCCACTATAGAATTTGCACAAAGCTTGGCGCAATGCCACGACCTAGTATTTAATGATGCGCCATGACTGCCATGCCGACCATTTTTGTTTCACACGGTGCGCCCACGCTGGTTACCGACCGGGGACGTACGCCGGATTTTTTGCGCGCACTTAGTCAAGCCTTGCCACGTCCGAGTGCGATTCTGTGCGTGTCTGCGCATTGGGAAACCGAGCAGCCGATGCTAACCAGTAGCCCCGCACCGCCGACGATTCACGACTTCTTTGGATTTCCGCAGGAACTGTATACGTTGCACTATGCCGCACCCGGCGACCCGGCGCTGGCGCTGCGTGCGCAAACCCTGTTAACTGCCGCCGGCCTGCACGCGTCGCTGCATCCCCAGCGCGGCCTGGATCATGGTGCGTGGGTACCGTTGCTGCTGGCCTTTCCGCAAGCGGACATTCCGGTCGTCCAATTATCGGTGCAACCGCAGCGCGATGCAGCGCATCATTTTGCGCTGGGCCGCGCGTTGCGGCCACTGCGCGACGCCGGGGTGTTGATTCTGGCCAGCGGCGGAGCGACGCATAATCTGCGCGAATTTCGCGGCCAAGCCATCAACACCGCACCGCCCGATTACGTGCTCGCATTCGACGCATGGTTGACGGCTGCGATCACACGCGGCGATGCCGCAGAATTGCTCGACTACCCGGCGCATGCACCGCATGCGTTACGCAATCATCCGACGCCCGAGCATTTTCTGCCGTTGCTGGTTGCGCTGGGCGCCGCAGATTCAGCCGTGGGGCGTGCGCTGCACGAGGGCTTTAACTACGGCATCTTGTCGATGGCAGCGTATGCCTGGGACAATTGAAGGCGCCTCTGAAGTAATTTCCGACACAGGACGTACCGCATGAAAAAAATTCTCGTCGCCGTCGATTATTCTTCGGTGAGCCACACGGTGATTGGTCACGCTGCCACGTTGGCGCACAAATTCGGCGCGGAACTGTGGATCATGCACGTTGCTCCGCCCGATCTTGACTATTTCAAAGGCATGAGCACCGCCGAGCGCAACGGCGTCGCGCAGGGCTTGCAAACAGAACACCACTGGCTGCAAGAACAAGCGCAGCAGTTGCGTGCCGGCGGCGTGACCGCGCATGCCTTACTGGTGCGCGGCGCACCGGTCGAGGCGATCCTGATGGAAGCCACGAAACTAAATGCCGACATGATCGTCATGGGCTCGCACGGACACACCGCGTTGTACCGTGTGCTGGTGGGCAGCGTGAGCGAAGGCGTATTGCGCGACACCAAGGTGCCGCTGCTTGTTATTCCGGCACGCGAATCTAAAGGAGAAAACACATGAAATACAGCTTGATTGCCGGCACGGCATTCATCGGTGGCATGGTGTTCGTCAAGCTTGCAAGCGCAGCACCCGGCGCAGAGATTATCGAATTCGGTTATTACGAAGTTCAAAACGAAGGGCAACGTTTTGAAGACCCCAATGTCACCTCCGGCGTGACGCAAGCCGGACCCATCGTGAAATTAATCCAGCAAACCGATGACATTCCGATTGAAGCAGGCCGCATGTTCGGATTCCGGTTTCGCCTGAAGGGATTTTCCGGAAAAGAAGATATCGTGATTCGCGAAGTCGTCACTCACCCGAGCATGTCCCGGCCCGGGCAAAAAGCGTCCACTGGCTATGAAGTCAAGCTACCGCTCATCGTGCGGCGCGGCGAGCTCATCGATTATGCCGGGTACAGCCTGAACCACGATTATGAAATGGTGGAAGGCGACTGGCGCTTCGAATTCTGGTACGAAGACAAAAAACTGTTGGAACAAAAGTTTAAAACCGTCAAGAACTGACGACGGGTTCTACTTGCGCGACGGTCTCTGCCGGCAAGCGTACGGTAAAACTGGTCCCCACGCCGATGTCGCTGTGTACGCGAACGTCGCCCCCCATCAACTGACACAAGCGCCGGCTGATCGCAAGACCCAAGCCGGTGCCGCCGTATTTGATTGCGATGGCCCGGTCGGCCTGCGTAAACGGCTCGAATAACCGGACGACTTGCTCCTGCGTCATGCCGATGCCGGTGTCGTTGACGATAAACGACAGACGCGCGCCGCTTACGGAAATTTCACGACGCGCCATCAAGGTGATGCGGCCGCGCGTGGTGAACTTGCAGGCGTTGCTCAACAAGTTAAGCAATACTTGTTTTACGCGCATTGCGTCGGAATACATCACCCCTAAATCGCCGTCGATCACAACATCGAAACGATTCTGATTCTTCGTCACCATCGGGCGTATGGTCGTTTCCATGTCGCGCAATATCTGCTCGACCGCAAATTCCTCAAGCGAAAACTGTACTTTACCCGCCTCGATTTTCGACAAATCGAGAATGTCGTTAATTAACGTCAATAAGTGGCGCCCAGACCCGGTGATTTTGCGCAGATCGGTGCGCAGCATTTCGTTACCGGCTTCGGCGGCATTTTCTTCCAGCATTTCGCTATAACCGATAACGTTCGCTGACTAATTCTTCGAGATTATCGCGATGGTTTTTGAGTTCCTGCGCGGCGCGCTTGCGGTCGGTAATGTCGTCGCCATACAGATTGACGTAACCGCCTTCGGGCACAGGCATAAACGTCACACGATACACGCGTTCCAAACAAGCCACTTCGTGATCCACGGGAGCACCGGTCGCGAGCGCGTCGCGGACCAAGTGCAGAATCTTGGCAGGCACGTCGCCGTGCACATCGGTTTCCCAAGCGCGTAACAAGACTACCGCAGGACGATTGGCATAACTGATCACGCCATCGGTGCCGACCCGCAACACAGGTGCGGGATTTTCATCCGGAAAACGCGCCAGTTCCCGTATACGGCTTTCGACTTCCTTACGCACACTAATATCACGCAGCGCCCCGACAAAAATGTCACGATCGTGTATTTTTACGCGCGTTACGCATAACTCCAGCGGGAATAAACGCCCGTCCTTGCGCCTCCCGACCAACTCCCGCGTCTTGTCGATTAACTCTCCTGCGCCCGAAGTGTAGTAACGGCCAAGGTGTTGATCGTGATGGTCGCGATCCACATCCGGCATCAGCATCTTGACATTTTTACCGATGGCTTCCGCAGCACGATACTGAAACACCTGTTCCGCCGTAGGGTTGAAAGTTTCGATTATTCCGTCTTTGTCGATGGTGATAATCGCATCGGCGATGTGATCAAGGATCGCCTGGCTACGCGCTTCGCTGTCCTTCAATTGCTCCCAGGTGGCGCGTTCCTGCGTGACATCGCGCATAAACACCGTGACACGCTCCGGCATTGGATGCACGTGGATTTCCAGCCAACGTTGCGACGGCGCAAAAAAACCGGAAAACACCTGCACTGCGGCTTCGGTCTGCGCTTTTTGCATATCTTTGTAAAACGCGCCTGCAAGATCCGGAAAGGCATCCCAGATATTTTGGCCAATCACCAGATCGGGCGCTTGATCCAGCAGCTTCCCCGCTTGGCGGTTGAGGTATGTGCACTTCCAGTCTGCATCGAACTCGACATATGCGTCGGTGGTACGCTCAAGGATGTTAATGACCTGTTCGCTACGGTCCTGAATTTCTTTTGCCTGGGCGCGCAGCGTTGCGTTTTGCGCATCGATATGACGGATATGCTGCCGGAGCGCAAACAGAAAATACAGGCTCAGCAACGTAAGGGCGATAATCGCGACGGCTGTTTCCTGCCATACCGCCTGCCCTGAATACTGCTGCGGGTCGCTGGACATGTCCACCAACTCCCAGCGGGTTTGGTCCACCGGCGTGGTGTACAAAATGCGCGCACGTTCGGTGTCGCTAATAAAATGATCGCGGCTCATGCTGTCGCGCGAGCCATGTTCATCGACTTCAATCAGCCCAACGACTTTATTATTCAGCAGCATTAATTGATGCCGGGTAAGTTGGTAACGGCTCAATATCGATGCAATTTTACGCGGATAAAAACTGATGAAAAAAATGTGCGGCTTAGGTCTGCCGAGATTCACCAAGGCGAGAATGTCGAAGTGGTAGCCGATGGAATTGGGGTGGATGTAGACATCCGGCATCACGAAGGCGTTTTGCGTGAAGCTACGTAAATCCGCTTGGCACACTTGGCCGACGAAGCCATCGAAATCCGCAACTACCGGATCGCCACGGTCATCGGCTAAGGTCACCGCAAAACCATCGTCGAAATACACTTTGACGCGTTGTAACAACAACGCGTAAATGTCGACGTTGTTGGGATCGACCGCCAGCTGCTGCAACAACACCCGCTCCTTCTCGGCGAACAGCCGGACTGCCGTGCGCAGCGCCTGCACATGCAAGGTGATTTCATGCGCCGCGCCAACCGCAGCGCCTTGCACCATGCTTGCCTGTAAGGCCTGGGCATTGATGTTACGGTTGTACGCATTCCACACCAACAAGCTAATGGCCGAGCACAGCAACACCATCATCAGCCAGAAAATACGCTGCCAACGTGTGTACGCATCGTTAATTGTATGTTCAGGGCCAACCATGCGGGACGCCGTGTGTTGTAAAGCGGACTTCTGCACTCCTGGTTGTCGACATTCGGCTAGTAAAGTTTAGCTACCCACGCCAGGTGGCGTGGGTAACAACAGCCCCGCATGGCTCAACGCGCACTCAGGACATAGTCGTCGGCATACAACAACTCCACGCGACGATTTTCGTTCCAACGCTGCGGGTCGCTGGCCGGAACACGGGCACCGAAGCTTGCCACAGTTAGTTGTGTTTCCGGTACGCCGAACGAGCGCAGCAACGCAGCCACCTGTTGAGCACGACGCGCGGACAAATCCGCGTTGTGTATTTCGGTGCCCCGTTCATCGGCATGGCCGTTGACGTGCAGAACGTAGCGCGGATGTGCCAGTAAAAAACCGGCTTGCGATTTGAGCTTGGGCTCATCCTCTAGGGCAACGGTATCTTTATCGGTATCGAAATACACCACTGGGCTGGTCGCCGTGGCGGCCGGTGTTTCTTTGGGCGTCGTTTGCACGGCAGGGGTTCCCGTCATGACTTTTATATACCGCAAACCCTTGCTGTCAGCGGCGATGTCGCCGTCGAAATCAGGTTCTAATACGATTCGGTTAGTTGCGGTATCGATGGCACCACGTTCGACCGCAACCGGCTCGCGCTCAGAGCAGCCAATCATTAACACCAGCGGCAAGGCCACGGCGGTACAAGTATGAAACAGGGTTTGATGGGAATGGCGAGCGTTCATGGATAGTCCTCCGTTGCGATGTTGAGCGCGGCATCGGCTTGATGCTGCA
This sequence comes from Gammaproteobacteria bacterium, assembly GCA_016200445.1. Classification (GTDB taxonomy): domain Bacteria; phylum Pseudomonadota; class Gammaproteobacteria; order SG8-11; family SG8-11; genus UBA6921. Next base: position 8,070 of record JACQEQ010000055.1, read on the forward strand.
CTGGAGAACATTTAAACGGAGCGAGCGGGCCACGCCGGGGCACGCAACTGACAAGCTTGCGATCAATACTGACAAATCATGACAATGGGAACGTTACGCTAACCACCACGCCTGCCGCGTCAAGGCGATTCGCGGCTTGAGCGCGCCCGCCGTGAAATTCAGCAATCAAGCGCACAATGTAAAGGCCCAATCCCAAATGCGGCTCTTCACTGTGCGCAGCGCGCACAGATACCATCGAATCGAACAATTGTCCGGCCATTGCCTCGGGCAACGGCGGACCCGCATTCGCCACGCTCAGCGTCACCTGCGTGCTGCCGCTCGCGAGCCGTACCTGAATGCAGGAACTCGGAACGCTAAAATCCCGGGCATTCGCCACCAGTTTGTCGAGCAATTGCGCGATTAAATCCGGCGCACCAGAAATAATGAGCGCCTGTCCAGAAACATACGGCTGCACTATCAGTTCGATCGGCTGCGCCGGGTGTGCGCAGCGATAACCTTCCACACAGCCTGCGACCACCTGCGTCAGATCAAACGGAGTGCGCGTCTCGGCTTGCAGGGTTTGCTCCAGCCGCGTTGCTTCGCTCATACGTGCCAGCAATCCGCTCAGACGTTCGATGCCTGCACGCGCACGCTGTGTAAAGACATGGCGCTCGTCGTCGCTTGTGGCCGCCGCCAAATTTTCCAGCGAGGAACGCACCACCGTAATCGGCGTGCGTAACTCATGCGACAATTTCCCGGCCATGGTTTCGAGATAGCGGTTGTACTGGGCTAAGCGCGCTAACATCCCTTGAAAGCTGCGCGACCGGCACCGCTGCCGTCAAGATGCTCGCGCGCCGGTCCGGGCTCTGGCGCCAACGGGTTGCATCGCGTCCGGCGAGCGCATTGATAACATCGGGCGCATCCAACTGCGATGCGGCCGATAAATCGTCCTGAAACTCGTCCGCCGGTTGCACCAGTACCAAGCGGTATAACGCGTGAATCAAACCGCCATCGGCCGACGCTATTTCAGCGGGCTCGGCATTCTCGTCGACGTGCGCCTTCAAACCGCCCTCCAGCGCAACGACGTGACGCTGAGTGTCTACCACCCAGGTACGCGCACCGGCCGGTGTCAAGCCGCGCAACAGATTCTGGATGTGCGGTGCGGGCACGCCGGCGGTATTCAAAACTTCAGGGTGCTCCGCTGAGGTAGTCCCCAGCGATGTTGTCACCACGCGCGTACGCGCATCGTCGACATCGTTGACGCTGAACGCCAGACGCACACCGAATAAATCCAGCGGGATGCGCAACTCCAGATTGTAACCTTGCTTAGTTTCCTGCCACTCGCCTTTGATACGCGGTTCGGGAACCGGCGTGTCGCTTTCGTCCGGCGCGCTACGCTGTGCAATCAACCAGCCCGGCGCGCTGGTTGCGAACTGATAGCGGGCCGTCGCACCGGCGCGATCTTGGGTGCTGAGCTCGACATAATCGTTGGCGTCGTAGTTGATACTACTGGCATCGCGATACACTATCTTGTCGTCGCGCACCCGGAACAACGCATACACATAGGCACTATCGCCGACTAAATTCAGGGTGAAGGATAAAGAAGCAGCCCGATACGGGCGACGCGTGGATAACACGTGCTCGGCGGCATAATTGCGGACACTGTCACGATAGGGCGCCCAATCGTCGTCATAACCATCCAGCTGGATTGGCGAGCGCAATGGCCGCACAAACAGATGCTCCGCACCGGGTGTCGCATCGCGGTCGCGTGGCGAAAATACCTGCGCTTGCTCCGCCAGCACAGCCGCAACCGCGTGCGCGCGCTCCAGCAGCACCGCCTCACGCCCTTGCCGCAGATACTGCTCCATGGCTTGCAGGTAGCGATAACCTGTCCATGGGATCAGCAACAGGGTCAACGCCACCAAGGCGAGCTTGATACGCAGGGAAAATAGAAAGCGTGGCAGCATTTATCCCGGCTATCCCAACTATTCTGCGGTGTGATCAAGCCACCGGTATCCCATACCATACACAGTATCGATGCCGGTGAATTGCGGGTCGACGGCGACGAACTTTCCACGCATGCGTTTGACGTGCGAGGTAATGGTTGCATCGTCCACCACAATCTGCGCGTCGCGCATTAACTGCTCGCGATTTTTCACATGGCCCGGATGCAACGCCAACGCGTGCACCATCCAGAATTCTGTCAAGGTCAGGTCCACCGTGCGCCCGCGCCAGCGCACTGCGTAGCGATTGACATCGATGGAGAGCAAACCGCGCTCGATAATGTTTTCCTGCACGCTCGGTGTCTTCAACGCCTCCAGACGGCGAAACAACGCACTGATGCGTGCGGTCAGGTGCGGCAAACTGATGTCCTTGGTAAGGTAATCGTCGGCACCCAGCCGCAGTCCTGAAATAATGTCAAGATCGGTATCGCGTGCGCTCAAAAAAATGACCGGCACGGTAACCGACAACATTCGTACTTCGCGGCATACCTCGAAGCCACCGTCGGCATCGCCGGTCAATCCGATGTCGAGCAGAATCAAATCCGGCAGGCGCTTGCGAAATCCATCCAACGCTTCTTTGCGCGTAGCAAACATCTGCGTGTGATAACCCTGCGCACGCAGCGCGGCGGAGTAATTTTCACGCAGTGCGGGTTCATCTTCTACGATGGCGATGATTTTTGGCATTTGGATTTGGTTGATGGTTGATGGTTGATGGTTGATGGTTGATGGTTGATGCGACAAGCGTAACCCGTCCCCACGGCTACCGTATACCTGCGGCGGATCACAGTCAGAATTCATCAGAATTGCGCAGCAACTTACCCGAATTGCGCCAGAGGATTTGCTTCGAGATCCGCTTAACTATCCAAACACCGGCGCACGCAGGACGCGTTCTTCGCCAGGACGGCGCGCTGGGCCAACCATCCGGAGAAACATCAATGGGCATGCAACACCAGCATCTCAAACGCTTTATGCAATTGTCTCGTCTACATATTCCACTGGAACGTGATGTTTTTACCTATCTGGGCGCGTGTTTTGGAATTGCCTTGATGGTATCGCTGTTGTTGATCTCACTGGTATTGTTACTGACTATTCCTGCCGGGACCGGCAGTACGCACTAAGTAATTCAGCACGAAAAATTTAGCCATCTTGGCCCTTGCAATAAGTCTTGCGACATAGGAGATATCGGGTCTGTTTCGATATTTTCGACTTAAACATCTACAATGCTGGAATGATTGCCCTACGCCAACTCATTAAAATAATCGGATCGGGCTGGGAGACTCTACCCACCGGTCACATCGAAAAACTCTTGTCGGGCGCAGGCTCTTTGCTGGCTATCGCCACCGTCTTCGGGATCAGCTCGGCGGCGCTCGGCACTGATCCAGCTTTGTTGCTGATCGCTTCGATGGGTGCATCGGCGGTGTTGCTCTTCGCCTTACCGCATAGCCCGCTGTCGCAGCCCTGGCCTGTGATGGGTGGACACATCATCGCGGCGCTCATAGGCATCACGTGTTACCAGCAAATCCCGCACATGCTCGTAGCAGCAGCGGTGGCGGTCTCCGGCGCCATTGTCGTTATGTATTACCTGCACTGCCTACACCCACCGGGCGGTGCTACGGCGCTGGCTGCCGCAACCAGTGGTGCGGCACATCAGCTGGGTTATAAATTTGTACTGACACCCGTGCTGCTGAATGTCGTCTGTATGCTCGCCATCGCGGTCATCTTCAATTATTTTTTTCCGTGGCGCCGCTATCCTGCCGTGCTGGCCCGCAGCAGCATGATCCCGGATGACGACGCACCTACGGATGAGCATGCGGAGCTTGGCGTCTCCACCGAGGACTTATCGTTTGCACTGCGGCGCATGGGGTCGTTTATTGACGTTAGCGCGCAAGACCTGACAGCAATCTATGCGTTGGCATTGCAACACGCGCGTGACTCACATCTGCAACCAGCAGCCATTCGCCCCGGCCTGTATTACAGCAACGGCCGCTACGGCGAAAACTGGGCGGTGCGCCACATCGTCGATGAATCCGGCAGCGCCGACGCGGAGTTTGACAAGGTCATTTATCGTGTCGTCGCCGGTAATGGACGACGCAGCTCCGGCACCTGTACCCGCGCTGAGTTCGCACGCTGGGCCAGATACCAAGTTACACGTAATGAAAACTCCTGGAACCGCGTCGAGCATGTTTGAACTGCACGCCGATCTACGCCGCGATTGTTTTGCCATCGGAACATTTCCGCTGTGTAATTTTCTGGCGATGAACGACGCGAATTTCCCTTGGTTTATTCTGGTACCGGCACGCCATGAAGTGCGGGAAATTTACCAGCTCAACGAAACCGACCAACTGCAATTGCTGCGTGAATCGTCTTATCTAGCACAACAACTCGCCTTGGAATTCAACGCGGATAAAATCAACATCGCCGCGCTGGGCAACATTACGCCGCAGCTACACATCCATCATATCGTGCGCTATCGCTCAGACCCGGCGTGGCCCAAACCGGTATGGGGCCAGCAACCGGCAACGCCGTATACTGTTACTCAACGCGCTCACCTGTTGACGCGGCTGCGTCGTTGTTTGACGCGCGACTTAGTATTTGTTCTACCTTGATATAAAGAAGGACAACACCATGCCATCATTCGACGTCGTATCCGAAATTGACCAACACGAGGCCGATAACGCCGTTGATCAAGCCAATCGCGAAGTAGGTACACGTTTTGACTTCAAAGGCAGCGGCGCAAAATTTGAACTCAGCGATTCTGTGATCACGATGACTGCGCAAGCCGAGTTTCAACTCAAACAAATGCTCGACGTGCTACAGATCAAACTGTCAAAACGCGGCATTGATATCGCTTGCTTAAAAGTCGATCCACCGCAAGTTGCCGGTAAAGAAGCACGCCAGCTGGTGACATTACGCCAAGGCCTGGATGCACCGTTGGCGAAAAAAGTCGTGCAAGCCATCAAGGACAGCAAGCTCAAGGTCCAGGCATCCATCCAGGGCGAGCAAGTACGCATCACGGGTAAAAAACGCGACGATCTGCAAGACGTCATCGCATTGTTGCGCGGCGGTAAATTCGAACTGCCGTTGCAGTTCAATAATTTTCGAGACTAATTTTTCCCCGATGACAATTTACGATTTACATTCGCATTCCAATTTTTCCGACGGGGTACTTCCGCCGTGCGATGTCGTAGCGCGCGCTAAACTACGTGGTGTTGATGTGTTAGCGCTCACCGATCACGACAGCGTGGCGGGTCTCGACGCTGCAAGCGATGCCGCTGCGGAACACGGCATGACATTAATTCCAGGGGTTGAAATCTCGGTCACCTGGGAAAAATTTCTCGTGCATATTCTGGGATTGAACGTCGACCGAAGCAACGCGATCTTCCTGCAAGGCTTGGCAAAGTTGCAAGTCATTCGCGAACAGCGCGCACAGCTCATGGCGCAACGTCTCGAAAAACATGGCGTGCGAAACGCATTGGCCGGTGCGCTCAAATATGCACCCAATGGCTTGGTCACACGCCGTCATTTTGCATTGCATATGGTCGAGCTCGGCCTCGCCCCGACCCTGCCGAAAATTTTCGAACGCTATTTACGCCCCAGCAAACCGGGTTATGTTTCTACGGTATGGGCCACACTCGACGACACTGTGCGCTGGATTAACGCTGCCGGCGGCGTGGCGGTGATTGCACATCCACACCGCTATGACATGTCGGCTACAAGCCGGCGCCGATTCGCGGAACAGTTCGCCGCATTGGGCGGTGTTGGTATCGAAGTCGTGTGCGGTGGTTGTGGTCAAGATGCGGTACAGAGTAACGCTGCACTTGCTGAACGTTTCGGCTTACTGGCATCGGCGGGCTCAGATTTCCACGATCCAAACAGCAGTTGGACCGAGCTTGGTAAGCTGGAACCGCTACCTGCGAACGTGTACCCCATCTGGTCGCACGAACGTTTCTATACCAAATAACTTGATACGACGGTGGTCGCTCGAAAATCGATGCCCCAATGTCGTGGAACATTGGTGGCACGTTAAGCGTTAATGCAAGAATCTAAATAAAAAAGGCGGCTGAAACGCAGCCGCCTTTTTCTGAGTTGACTTTGAAACTATCCGATCTGACGCATCAGCACTTGAGCTTCTTGCTTTTGGTTGTCGTTGCCTTCTTCAATGACTTCATCAAGGATGCTGCGTGCGCCTTCTGAGTCGCCCATGTCGATATAGGCTTTGGCTAAATCGAGTTTGGTGCCGATTTCGTCGACGTCGGCAAATAATGCGTCATCCAATTCACCGTCGATACCGCCATCGGCAAGCGCCGCTTCGCTGTCCGGCTGATCGAGCAGTTGATTATCCGAAGCGTCGTCCGTGTTAGTCGTATTAAAGTCCACCACGTTTGCTTCACGCTTGGCGGTAACCGGTTGTGGCTTTACTGCGGCCGGTGCTGTACCAAAGTCGATATCCAACCCATCGTCCTTCTGCGCGGCAACCTTAGTTGCAGTTTTTTCTTCCTCTTGTTCAAAACTACTGAAGTCAAAATCCAAGCCCTCGTTTGATTTTGAGTTGCTGCCGGCCGTAGAAGCTTTCTCGGCCTCATCGAACGCACTGAGGTCGAAATCCATCGAATGTTCGTCCGCAACCGCCGCTGGCGCGGCAGCTTTGCCGGGCTTCTCGTTATGCAGTGTCAGATCGCCCAAATCGAAATCCAGCGCGGTTTCATCAAGCGCGGCTGATTTGGTACCTTTCGCTTTGGAACCCGGCCCGGATAGATCAAAGTCCAACAATGTGTCTTCTGTCGTGTTCCCGTTGTTGCCAGCGGCTAAATTTAAATCGCCCAAATCAAATTCATCGACGGCCTTGCCGGCATCGTGCGTATTGCCGCCCGACCCGCTTCCGCCAAACAAGGGGTTCTGCGGTGCCAGTTCACGACCCATTTCAACAATGCGCGCCCACATCTCAGGTTGTTTTGCCGAGAAGTTGTCGCGCACCAAGCCGGCTTGCAACGCAAATGCATTGGCGTCTTTGGCGGCGTAGTGAATTTCGAGCAGTTTCATTTTCAGTTCAGCGCGTTGCGGATTTTTCTCAATCGCCTGGCTGACCAGTTCTTCGGCCTGCTTATAACGGCCATAAGCCAAATACACATCGGCTTCGGAAAGCGGGTCGACCTCGCTGATTTCGGTTTGAATACCTTCCATACTGCTGACAGCGAAGTCGCTCATGAATGACGCGTCTTCGCTGTCCGGCTTATTTTGAGCAAAACCCGGTTCAGCGACCGAATCATTTAAGGTGAGAATGCTTTCTTGGAACTGTTGCATCTTGCGGCGACGCACCACCAGCCACACCAGCAGCACCACAATACCTGCGACGACCACGGCCAGACCAATCAGCTTTGGATCGTGCATCAGACCCGCGATCAAACCCGAAGAGCGTGGCGCATCAGGTGCTGCTTCGGCGGGTTTTGCAGCAGCATCACTCTTGGCGCCTGCGGCAACGGGTTCGGGCTCAGCAGCTTTGCTTGCGGCGGCGTCTGGCTTTTTGCCCTTCGCCTGATTTTGTAGCGCTGCGAGTTGATCGTCTTTCAACTGCACCAGACGCGTCATGGTGTTGACTTGCTCTTCCAGTCCGGCCACGCGCTCGCGTATGTCTTGAGTTTCACGCCGTTGCGCATCCAGGGCTTCTTGCGCGATGGCCAGCTCTTGTTTCGCCTGGGCGGGATCGCGAGCACCGCCGGTTGCGGCGGCCTTGGGTGCGTTACGACCGCGTGCTGCTTCGCCGGAAACATTGGGCGACACCAGTTTGACGCGGGCTTCCGCTGGCGGTGCAACCGCTTTGGGACGACCGCTGCGCGACGGTGCTGAACCTACCGTAGTGCCGCGACTTGACTTCCATTGCTCCCATTGCAGATCCGTGATGCGCATCGCTTCTTCTTTGCTGATGTTCGCCGCAGCGTTCACGTCGGACAATCGCAACACCGAACCCTGTTTCAAATTATTGATGTTGTTACCGATGAACGCTTCCGGATTATTCTGCAACAGCGTGATCATCATCTGCGGCACACTGACCGCATTGCTGGGACGCAATTTTGTAGCGATGCTCCACATCGTATCGTTGGCTTTCACCGAGTACTGGGTGCTGCCGCCTTCAGACGCGGCAGCTGCACCTGGCTTTTCTTCTTCTACCGGTTTGGGAGGAGCCACACGGGTGGGACGCGGACGCGGTCTTGACTTGGCGACTTCGGGGGCGGGCTTCGGCGGTGCGGGTTCGGCCTCGATCGCAGCGCGCTCGTTTGTGGTTGCAGGCGGCTCTGGTGTTGCTACCGGCTCAGGAGCCGCAGTGGGAGCAGGTGTTTCCGGTTTGGCACGCTGCGGCGGCACCGGTACTTCAATAGCGCCGGTTGCGATAGGTGCAACAGCCGGCGTTTCACTGGCAGAACGGTCAATGGTGTTGGTTTCAGTAGTTTGATTTTGCGTGACGGGTGCTTCCACGGCGCCCGGCGCACGCTCCGTCAATACCGGTGGATCGACCAACACAGTGAATTCACGTAACAACCGGCCATTTGGCCAGTTAACTTCAATGAGGAAATTTAAAAACGGCTCGGTAATCGGTTGCGAAGATTTGACTTGTATATAAGGAGCGCCGCTGGGATTGGTGACGACCTCAAAACGCAGTTGTGTGAGGAAGGCAGGGCGATCCATGCCTGCACGTTTGAACGTATCGGCCGAGGCCAGCGTGATGCTCAGATCTTTCAGCTCGCCCGAGCGTGCGCGCAGTAATTCGATGCGCGCATCCAGCGCTTGGTTGAGGGCCGAACGCATTTCGATATTACCCAAACCCAGCGCAAAGACTTGCACCGGCACCCAACACATAAATACGGCCAATCCAAAGGCCAATCTTTTGAACATAGCGACTCCCGAACCTGCGCTTTACGTTACGACAAATTGTCACGACACAGCACCATGCTGCGCGTCTAGTAGTTCGTTTCACTACACTGCCGGCTCACGAAACCGAGGGATTGTCCGCCTCTGCCTAGTGCTGATCCGCAGCAAAATTTTATGCTGCAACAACGCAGGACGAAACAACACGCGCTTTCAAGTCAGCCTTTCGGTGCAACAAACTACAGGTTCCAATACTTCAACGGTTACGCCGGACTAAACTTTAGTGTCAGGCGTTACTCTGCTCTCGCCAGCTAAACTCGCCTAACTATAGCGTACCGACCTTTAATTGCTAGCGGCTTGCCTCGACACCCGGTCGCGGCATGCGGATCCTCTATCGGCCAACAATATATTTCTTGAAGCCGCTGCCTGCCAACCCGATCACATCCCACCACCCGGCCACGACAACGTCACAAAAATACTTTATGCCGCCTCCTCCAACACGATGCGCAGCATACGGCGTAACGGTTCTGCAGCGCCCCATAATAGTTGGTCACCACAGGTGAACGCCGCCAGATAGTGACCGCCCATCGCAAGTTTACGCAAGCGCCCCACCGGCACAGCCAGCGTCCCGGTAACGGCTGCCGGCGTAAGCTCTTTCATACTCACCTCGCGCTGATTGGGCACAACTTTTACCCACGCATTCGCGCTCCCCAGCATGTCGTTAATTTCGTTCAGCGGAATGTCTTTATTCAGCTTGATCGTCAATGCCTGACTGTGACAACGCATCGCACCGATGCGGACACACAAACCGTCAACCGGTATCGGATCAGTATTACGTCCGAGTATCTTATTGGTCTCGGCCATACCTTTCCATTCTTCTTTCGATTGGCCGTTGCCCAAATCTTTGTCGATCCACGGAATCAAACTGCCCGCCAACGGCACGCCAAAATTATCGGTCGGATAATCTTTGCTGCGAATGGTTTCCGCAACTTTGCGGTCGATGTCGAGAATCGCCGAGGCTGGGTCGTCGAGTAGCGGTTTCACTGCGCCATGCGCGGCGCCCATTTGTTTGAGCAGCTCGCGCATGTTGTTGGCACCCGCACCCGACGCCGCTTGGTAGGTCATCGCTGTCATCCACTCTACGTGGCCGCGTTGGAACAATCCACCCAGCGCAATCAGCATCAAGCTCACGGTACAGTTGCCACCAATGTAATTCTTCACGCCAGAGCTTAAGGAATCCTTGATCACGCTCATATTGACCGGATCAAGAATAATCACTGCATTGTCGTCCATGCGCAGCGTGGAGGCCGCATCGATCCAAAAACCTTTCCATCCTGCAGCACGTAGCTGCGGAAAAATCCCGCTGGTGTAATCACCGCCCTGGCACGTGATGATCACGTCCAGCTTCTTCAGCTCTTCGATGCTTTTTGCGTCTTTAAGGGGGGGCACGTCTTTACCAATCGCCGGACCTTTTCCGCCGATATTCGAGGTGGTGAAAAACACCGGATCGATCAGCGCAAAATCTTTTTCTGCCTGCATGCGCTGCATCAACACTGAACCGACCATGCCGCGCCAACCGATGAGTCCGACTCGTTTCATTACCATGACCTCGTGCCTTATGTTGAACATTTAACCTAGATAGTTGCGCACCAATTGCGCCGGGCTCGCATTCTCAACGGCAAGAAATAGCTCAGTAATTTCTTCGGCGCACAGCGCCTCGCCAAACAGGTTACCCTGAACGTCATCGCAGCCCAGCGCGGCGAGATACTCCAACTGTTGCGTATTCTCCACGCCCTCGGCGATGACGTCGAGATTGAAACTCTTCGCCAGCGCAATAATGGCTGAGGCAATCGCTGCGCTGTCCGCACTCTGATGCACATCAGACACGAAACTGCGGTCGATCTTCAAGCTGTCGAGCGCGAAGTGCCGCAAATTACTCAGCGATGAATAAAGCATACTGGTCTCGGTAATTTCCACGCCGATGCGCGCCCCAGTGATTCCAGAGCGCTGCATGCTTTGCACGAACTGATCTCCCACCGGTTCGCGGTTTAATTGCTCGTTGGATATGTTGACGTAAAGACGCACGCCGTCAATACCTGCATCCTGCCATTCCCGCGCCTGGCGGCAGGCTTGCTCAATGACCCTACGTCCCAGTGGTAGGATCAGCCCGGTTTCCTCCGCAAGCGGAATAAACTCATCGGGCAGCACAAAACCGCGCTGCGGATGACACCATCGAATCAGCGCCTCCACGCCGCGAATCCGTCCCGAGCGGAGCTCCACTTGCGGTTGGTAAAACAACACGAGCTCGTTTTGCTCCAAGGCGCGCCGCAAATCGTTTTCCAGCAGATAACGTGAATCCGTGGCGTGACGCAACGCATCAGTGAAGAATTGCCGGTTGTTCTTACCGCTTTTTTTAGCATGGTACATCGCGATGTCTGCATGCTTAATGAGCTGATCTGCATCGGACCCATGTTCAGGATAATACGCGACACCGATACTGCTGGTGACATGAAAATCATGTGCGTCCAGCGTGAACGGAACTGCCATCGCGGCAAGAATACGCTGGGCAATCGTGTCGGCGTCTTGGTTTTCGTAGAGGCGCGGCAAGAGCACGACAAACTCGTCACCGCCCAGCCGCGCCACCCGATCCACCGCGCCTTCCGTAGCAGCGCGATCAATGTTGCTTTCATTGCGTAAACAGTGCGTGAGACGTTTTGCGATCTCCTTAAGAAGTTTGTCGCCCACGTGGTGACCCAGCGTGTCGTTCACTTGTTTAAAATTGTCAACATCAAGATAGAGCAAGGCGAGCCGTTGCTGGCAGCGGATGGAATCTGCCAGAACTTCGGCCAAATATTCTCGAAACATGTGGCGGTTTGGCAATCCGGTCAAACTATCGTGATACGCCAGATAGCGAATTTGCTCGTTGGAGGACTGTAGGCTTTTCGCCATACGGCGGAACGATTCAGCGAGCGCGCCGATTTCGTCGCGGCGCTGCAGCCCGATGGGCACAACGAAATTTCCCTGGCCGAACTCGCGCACGACATCGTTCAACGCGGCGATGGGCGCCAAGAATAAAACACGCAAGCCAAACACAATCAGTAACACGGTGATGATTAAGACGGCCACTGTGATCGACACGGCCACCAGCGTGAGTCCGTGCGTGCTCTGGTGCAATAGGCGCTCGGCCAACACGGCGACGACATACAAACCGGCCTGCGTATGCTGCGCAAGAAAATAAGAAGCGGCATTTTCATAACTGCCGAACACGCGCTGCCAGTCACTCCGTTTAAGTTGACTAAATACTCTTGGGTCCAACATCGTTGCTACACCTGGCTCACCACCCAACACAACACGCCCAGGTTCGGTGACCAGGATCACCCTGCTTAAATCGCTGCGGTATTGCGCCAACTGCTGTTGCAAGGCACTCAGCCTTCGCGTGATGACGAGATATCCGCGCGTGCTGGGTAGCGCAGTGATCGGGTCGCCGGAAGGATCACGAAATGATAGGCGCTTGGCGACCAGCAACATCAATTCCCCGCTACTCCCATCATGCGCAAACATCGATTGTGTATTGCTTTGAGTTTGCGCGAATGCGTTCAGCAGGTCCGCGTCCGTTGCGTGATCCGGTGAATGTTCCTGCCCAAGGGTGGTGATACGGATATCCTCATCACCATTGGGCAGCAACAGACGGATTTCGCGGTAATCGGGATAGGCACGCTGATAGCTGTGAAATAGCCGCATCAGCGTAGGTTGGATGAGCGTATAGCGCTCGGTGGAAGATGGCGTTGTTAAATAACGCCCCAGCAATGGGGCGTTGGCGAACAACTGGATATTGGCTTCGGTGGAATGCACCTCCGACTGAATTTGCCGCGTCAACTGATCGAGCACGGTTTCCACCTGTTGGAAGGTTTTCTCCTCTGCCGTTTTGCGTAATTGCGCATAGGCCACCCAGCTCAACAACAACAGCGGCGCGACCACTAGCGGCACGAGGATAAGTAAAATACGCGGTTGCAGCTTCACAGGTTTAGCACGGTGTTATTGAAGCAGCGTTTGAAAAATTTCGTTGCGTAGTTTCGCCGCCGATGGTGCCATCGGCGTAAAGAACTCCGAATTTCTGAGCGTGTCCTCGCCCGGATAAATGATCGGATTCTGAAAATATGCAGGTGACAAATAACGTTGCGCGGCGAGATTGGGTGTCGCGTAGTGGACGAAGCCCGCAATGCGCGCATTGCGTTGCGGATCGTGGATGAAGTTAATAAATGCGGCGGCGAGCGCTGGATTCGAAGACGATTTCATAATCGATAAATTTCCCCGCCCCAAGGGGCGGGGTATTGCGGCACTACTTCCCACACGCTTCGCGGCTCACCTTCGTTTTACAGTGCCCTTCGGACACTGTCATTTCCGAACGCCGCAAGCGGCGGGGAATTCGACCCGGAGAGATTGCGCGACAAACGCAATGTTGGGATTGAGTTCACGCAAGGTAATGCTATCGCCGCTAAACACCATAGCCGCCCATGCTTCACCCGTGACCAGCGCAGATTCTTTGCCGAGTGAAACATAGGAGTAAGCGCGTACAAAAGGTTTTTGCGCCAGTACCAGTTCGCGCGCTTGAGCAAGCTGTGCAGGGTCACCGCTATTTTGCGAATAACCCAAGGCTTTAAGCGCCATGCCGATGACGTCGCGCGCGTGCTTGATCATCACGATCTTGCCGCGCAGGGCCGGTTGCGGGCGATATAACTCCAGCCAACTGGTAAACGCTGTAGGCGCCAGATCTCGACGATAGGCGATGCCAATCGTGCCCCAGAAATACGGTACGCCATACTGTTCGGCGTGCGGAAAAGCTTTACGCCAACGTGGGTCGATGTGCTTGAGATTCGGTATCGATGCTTGTCGAATCGGTGCAAGCCAACCGGCGTCGGCGTACGAGGTCACCGAGATCCCATCGGCCAACACGACGTCATAGCCGATGCCGTTACCTTGCGTAAGTAATTCATCGCGATCATCGTCCGACTCGAAATACATAAATTTTACTTTCGCATGCTGCGAGCGCTCGAACTGCGCGACGACGTGCGGATCGATGTAATCTGCCCAAGTGAGGACGACCAGCTCTTTCGGTGCGACAGGGGGCGGCGCTCCGTTGGCAGCGAGGCACAGGACGATCAAAATTAAAAATGTGCTGAGGCGTAAAATACGCATAGCATCCCTGCCCTCTCACATTCGATCGGCGTCGTTCTGGTTTAACGGCTTTAACCAATAGCACATGGGCTTCAGCGTTTCTGCCGCGTCGCCCAGATCTTTCCACGGAAACAGCACCGTAAAATCCGTAAGCTTGCTAAATCCGGCATGGCGCCAGAGATTATCGTTAAATGTGTAATCTGCCGGTTTAAGCGGGTGAGAACTTGGTCGAATCACGGTACACAGCACCACGTTTTGATATTTTCTGGCGCGTGCGATCGTACTCAAGGCTAAATTCATGACGCGCGTGCCTAAACCTTGGCCGCGTAAGTCTTTGCGAATCATGATTTCACCCAGGTAAAACTTGTCAGTTACCGGCGCGCCTCGGTCAACAAAGGGCGCTTTAAATTCTTCCATCTCATGAGCAAGCGGAATACCGGTACATGCGCATGCGATACCGGAGGCATCTTGACCAAGTAACAAAAAACTTTCGTCGGACTGTAGATAACGTGAAAGATAGTGGCGTTCATACTCCATGTCGCCATCGTAGAGATATGGAAATTCGCGAAAAATCTCGATGCGATAACGTCCCAGCGGTTCAATGAACGCGCCGATCTCGGCACCAAGGTGGGTAAGTACTTCCATGTACCTCCAAACGAATTAAACTTTAAAAAAACACACGCGTGGCTACTACATAAGCCCCTGAGTTATAGCGTCGCCCATTTCTTTGGTACCGACCTTCGTCATCCCTTCGGTGTAAATGTCCGCAGTCCGTAAGCCTTGGTCGAGTACTTTAGACACGGCGCGCTCGATTCGTTCCGCCAGCATGGGCTCGCCTAATGTGTATCGCAACATCATCGCGACCGACAAAATAGTGGCGATGGGATTCGCACAATTTTTTCCTGCAATATCGGGCGCCGAGCCGTGGATCGGTTCGTACATGCCTTTATTCTGCGCATCCAGCGATGCGGATGGCAGCATGCCGATGGAGCCGGTGAGCATGGAAGCTTCGTCGGATAAAATGTCGCCGAATATATTGCCGGTCACAATCACATCGAATTGTTTGGGTGCTTTGACCAATTGCATTGCGGCATTGTCCACGTACATGTGGCTGAGCTCGACATCTTGAAAATCTTCCGCGACGCGGATCACCACCTCGCGCCACAACCCGGAGGCTTCCAGCACGTTGGCTTTGTCGACCGAGCAGACTTTTTTATTGCGCTTGCGTGCGGCGATAAACGCCACCCGCGCCACACGCTCGACTTCGTGCTCGGCGTATTTCATGGTGTTGAAACCTTCGCGTTCGCCGTTGGCCAGGGTACGGGTACCGCGCGGTTCGCCGAAATAAATATCGCCAGTCAATTCGCGCACGATTAAAAGGTCAAGCCCCGCCACGATATCGGCCCGCAAGGTCGAAGCCGATGCCAGTTGCGGATACAAAATCGCCGGCCGCAAGTTAGCGAACAGTTGCAGTTCCGAACGCAACGCCAGCAAGGCTTTTTCCGGGCGCAACTCGCGCGGCAGCGTATCCCATTTGTAACCGCCCACGGCACCGAGCAACACCGCATCGGCTTGTTTGGCCAAGGCGAGTGTCGATGCGGGTAACGGGTGATGATATACGTCGTAGGCCGTGCCGCCGACCGGCGCGGAATCCATGGTGACTTTCAAACCAAAATCGCGACGTAAACGTTCCAAAACTTTCACCGCCTCAGCGGTGACTTCGTGTCCGATACCGTCGCCGGGCAGAACTGCTATTTTTTTAGTCATTGTTGCATCGTTCCAAAACGAAATACTTAGAGGAACATCCAGGGTGTTACCGGTTTGCGTCGTGCTTCATAGGCGCGAATCGCATCGACGTGCTGCAAGGTCAGACCAATGTCGTCAAGGCCATTGATCAGGCAATGTTTGCGAAACGCATCGACTTCAAACTTGAACGTCTTGCCATCCGGTGTGGTAACCACTTGCGCCGGAAGCGCGACGGTCAACTGATAACCGGGACTCGCGTTCACTGCTTTAAACAACCCATCCACACTCGCTGCGTCGAGCACAATCGGCAGGATGCCATTCTTAAAACAGTTGTTGTAAAAGATGTCCGCGTAGCTGGGCGCAATGATGACCCGAAAGCCGAAATCCAGCAACGCCCACGGCGCATGCTCGCGGCTGGAACCGCAGCCGAAGTTGTCGCGCGCGAGCAGAATCTGCGCCTTGGCATAGCGCGGCAGGTTGAGCAGGAAGTCCTTGTTCAGCGGACGCTTGCTGCAATCCATGTCGGGCTCGCCGT
>JACQEQ010000190.1 GCA_016200445.1 Gammaproteobacteria bacterium
ACGCGCGCCGGTGAATTGGGCGGTGTTGCACGGCGAGCGCGAAACCGGCGCCAGCTTGCATCGCATGGTCGAAAAACCGGATGCCGGTGACTTGGTTGCACAGCAGCGCGTGCCGATTTTGCCGAACGACACCGCGCACGAAGTGATGCACAAAGTCACCTATGCTGCTGAAGCATGCTTGTACGGCGTATTGCCTGCGTTGCTGGATGGCAGTGCCAAACACACGCCGCTGGAGTTGCAGACGGGCAACTATTTTGGCCGCCGCCGCCCCGAAGACGGCCGGATAAATTGGACGCGCAGTGCCTGGGACATCCACAATCTGATCCGCGCGGTTGCGCCACCGTATCCAGGCGCATTTTTTGAGTACCAGGGCGCGCGCGTCGAAGCGTTGTTAAGCCATTATTGCGCCGAGTCGGCGCTGCAGCGCGATGGTACGCCGCGCCTGTATTGGCAAGGCGATGCGTGTTATGTCGATTGCAACGACGGGCTGCGATTGCAGATTTTGCGGCTGGCGATGAACGGCGCGCCGTTGACTGCGAAGGCATTTGAACAACGCTTCGGCGTGCGAGAACTTCATTTAATGTAGGGTGGGTTACGACGCAAAAAACGCGTCTAACCCACCCTACATTGATCAGCAGCTGGGAATTTTAGTAACAGGAGACGAGTCACATGAAAGTTTTAATTCTGGGCGTGAACGGGTTCATCGGGCATCACTTGTCGCGGCGCATTATGGACACCACCGACTGGCAGGTGTTCGGCATGGACATGTACAGCGAGCGCGTGGCGCCGCTGGCCAGCAATCCGCGCTTTAATTTTTTCGAAGGCGACATCTGCATCAACCGCGAGTGGGTCGAATACCACGTGAAGAAATGCGATGTGGTGCTGCCGCTGGTGGCCATCGCGACGCCCGCCAGTTACGTGCGCGCACCGCTGTCGGTGTTCGAGCTTGACTTTGAAGCCAACCTGCCGATCATCCGCGCCTGCGTGCGCTACAAAAAGCGTGTGTTGTTCCCGTCGACGTCGGAAGTGTACGGCATGAGCGACGACACCCCGTTCCATCCGTACGAGTCCAAGCTGGTGCTCGGGCCGATCGACATGCAGCGCTGGATTTATTCCTGTTCCAAGCAGTTGATGGACCGCGTGATCTGGGCCTACGGTCAGGAGCAGGGTTTTGACTTTACCTTGTTCCGCCCGTTCAACTGGATCGGGCCTGGTCTTGATAGTATGCATACCGCAAAGGAAGGCAGTTCGCGCGTGGTGACCCAGTTCCTCGGCCACATCGCGCGCGGCGAGCCGATCAGTTTGGTGGACGGCGGCGCGCAGCGGCGCAGCTACACTTACATCGACGACGGCATCGACGCGTTAATGCGCATCATCGAAAACAAAAATAAAGTCGCCACCGGCAAAATTTACAACATCGGTAATCCGGCCAATGATTTGTCGGTGCGCGAACTGGCGCAATTGATGCTCGACATCGCGCGCGAATTCCCCGAGTACAAGGTCGGTGCGGAGAATGTAAAGCTCGTCGAAGTCACTGCGCAAAAGTACTACGGCAAAGGCTATCAAGACATCCAGACGCGCGTGCCGTGGATCGAAAATACCCAAAAAGAACTGAGCTGGGACCCCAAGACTACATTGCGTGCCGCACTGACTAAAGTGTTCGACGCGTATCGCGGCGAAGTCGGCCAGGCGCGTGCGCTGATCGATCAGGCGTAGCAGCGTAGGAGCGCCGCCCTCGGCGCGATTATTTATTAAATGTCGCGCCGAGGGCGGCGCTCCTACAGTTTGTTAAATTGCTGACGATGCGCATCGCTCTCAAAGTCGACGTGGATACGTTGCGCGGTACACTGGAAGGTGTGCCGGCGTTGTTGCGTCTATTCGACCAATTCAACGTGCGCGCAACCTTTCTGTTTAGCCTCGGCCCCGACCACACCGGGCGCGCCATCAAGCGCGTATTTCGCCCCGGTTTCTTAAGCAAGGTCGGGCGCACTTCGGTGACCAGTCACTACGGTATTAAAACCTTGCTGTACGGCACCTTGCTGCCCGGTCCGCACATCGGTAAGCGCGGCGCGCAGGTGATGCGCAGCGTGGCTGCGGCCGGTCACGAAACCGGCATCCACACCTACGACCATATCTACTGGCAAGACTCGGTGAGCAAGCGCGACGCCACGTGGACGCGCACACAAATGGATAAGGCGCGCGCGGTCTATCAAGAAATATTTCAACACCCGGCACACACGCACGGCGCCGCCGGTTGGCAAATGAACTCACACGCGTTTCGTTTGGAGCAGGAATACGGTTTTCGTTACGCCAGCGACTGCCGTGGTACCCAGCCGTTTGTACCGGTGATTGACGGGCAGACCAGCACCTGCCCGCAACTGCCCACCACCTTGCCGACACTGGATGAAGTGATCGGGTTGGACGGCTGGAACGAAGGCAATGTGCATGAATACATTCTGGCGCAGAGTGAAGTCTCGCAACCGCACGGCCACGTCAACACATTGCACGCGGAATTGGAAGGCATGCGGCTGTTGCCGACGTTGCAAAAGCTTTTGCAAGGCTGGCGTGCGCGCGGCGCCAACATCGGCACGACCGATGATGTGTTCAACACGCTGGATGTCGCCACGCTGCCGCGATTGCCGATCGTGTATGGTGAAATTCCCGGCCGCTCCGGCGTGATGGCGTTGCAAGGCATCTAACGTGTCGAATCCGTCGCGCTCCGATCTCGTTCCCGTCTATTGGTTATTTCTAGTCGTAGCGGTGATCTTTTTGTTTTCGATGGGCAATCACCCGTTCATCCCGTCGATGGAGCCGCGCTTCGGCGAAGCCATGCGCGAGATGATCGCCGCAGGTCAATACCTGATCCCTATAAAAAATGGTCTGGCCTACATCGAATACCCGCCGCTGTATTACTGGCTGGCGGTCGCGGGCAGTCTGGCCGGATTGCCGGATACGTATGCGGTGCGCGTGCCGGCCTTCGGTGCGTTCCTGCTGTGGCTGGTGTGGATGCTGCGCTTGCAGCAATTGCTGTTCCCCGCATGGCCCAAAGTGCTGTTGCCGCTGTTGGGCGCCACCGTCCCCATCGTGCTGTACAATTTTTTCATCGCGCAAACCGATGGCGTGTTGGCGCTGGGCGCGCTGATCGCGTTTACCGGTTTTGCACGTTATCGCCAGCGTAGTGAATCGACCGGTTTCCTATGGGAGCTGTGGTTAGGTGTCACGTTGGCGGTGGCGGCTAAAGGTCCGGTCGGGATCGTCATTACCTTGCCCGCAATGGCGCTGGAAATTGCGCTGGCCTACACACCGTGGTTTGCAGCGAACACCACGCTGCACATCCAATGGCGCGCCGCGTGGCAGGAACTGTGGAGCATGGGTTGGCTGCGCGGTACCGGGTTGATCTTGTTGTGCAACGCGCCGTGGTATGTCGCAGCGGGTATGCAACAAGGCTGGGAATTCTGTCGTGCGATTCTGGTATATCAAAACTTCACGCGCTTTTTTGAAGGCTACGCGCACCCGCATCCCTGGTGGTATTACTTCCGTACCATTTGGTACGACTTTTTTCCGCTGTCGCTGTTGCTGCCGTTTGGTTTAGTCATGGCCTGGCGCCAACGCCGGGAGTTTAACGCGCGTATGCCGGTACTGTGGCTGGTCTACACGGTGGTATTTTTTACTATCTCGCAGTCGAAGCAAGGCAAATATCTGATGCCCGCAGCACCGGCGTTGGCGGTGCTGGCATTGCTACCGCTGGTAGGTGCCTGGTCTGAAACCATCCGGCGCCGCGTGCGTACTGGCTTCGTCGTTTGGGCGTGGGGACTGCTGGCGGTTGCTGGTGTTCTGGCTGTGTTGGTGGTGCCGCGTTACGCAGAGCGCATCGGCGGTGTCGGCGATTTCGCACAGATTCGCGCCGTTATCAAAGAGCGCCCGGGCAAGCTGTACACCTATCAGTGGCCGCGCGCGATGATGCTTTACGAGCTGGGTTATCCGTTGCCGTATTTTCGTTCGGCGCGTGATTTGTACGCGGCGTTGAATAACGGCGCGCTGCATCCCGGTGATTATGTGCTGGCCGACCAGCGTTACGTAGTGCGCCCGGGCGAAATACCGAAAGGCGAATCGCTGGCGCCCACCCCGCAGGCGCCGTATCTTGAGCCCGTGCTCGACCTGCATCAAGACCAGCATTTGGCTCTATACCGCGTGTTACCGGCTGCGGCGAGCGCGCCGCTTCCCGCGACGCCCGACCCGTATCCGGTGCGCTGGTGGGAACGGTTTGATACCGACTAAGCCATGAACGCCACGCTGCTTCGTTCCGACCGCTTTCTGTTGTGCGTACTCGTCTTGTGCGGTGTGCTGCTTAACGCGTGGCTGACTTCTGCGGCGGGCTTCGATTTGCATTACGACGAAGCGCAATATTGGGAGTGGGCGCAGCAACTCGACTGGGGTTATTACTCCAAAGGCCCGCTCGTCGCGTGGTTGATTGCGTTGTCGGTTTATTTATTCGGCGACGGCGAATGGCAAGTGCGATTGTTTGGCTGGATCGCCCACGGCGTATTTCTGGTGCTGATATTTTTCTTCGCGTGCGATGTGTGGAATAACCGCGCCGCCGCGTGGTGGGCGACGCTGCTCGCCGCCACGACCCCGTTGTTCTTCACGCTCGGTTTGGTCATGACCACAGACAATTATCTGTTCGTATTCTGGACCTGGGCATTGTGGGCGATGTACCGCGCGCTGTTTATGGCAAGACCCGGCGCTTGGTATGAGGTCGGCGCCGCCGTCGGCCTGGGTGCGCTCACCAAACTGAGTATCGGACTGCTGCCCGCATTCGCCGGACTGTGGGTGTTAACGCGCGCAGATTTGCGTTCGCAGCTGAAAAACCCCGCGTTGTGGGGTGGCCTGCTGTTGATGCTGCTGGTCATGAGCCCGATGCTGTATTGGAACGCCACGCACAATTGGGTCATGTTTCGACATGAGCTGGGTCACGTCGGCAACGATACCTTTTCGGTGGCGCGTGGCTTCGAGTTGCTGGCGTCGCAGGTCTTGGTATTTTCGCCGCTGGTGGTACTGCTGGCGGTCGGGCCGCTGGTGCGTTGGCCGAAAGACTCGGGGCGGATGTTTTTGTGGGGCCTGAGTCTGTTGTGGATCGCGTTTTTTTTCTTCAAGGCGCTGGGCGGAAAATTGCAGATTAACTGGCCGGCGCCCAGCTTCATCGGCTTGGTGATTTTGTTTGCCGGGCATATTCCGCTGTGGTCAAACGCAAAACGACGCGGGTTGATGGTAGCGATGGCAACCTCCGGGTTGCTGATTGCGGCGCTGTGTTTTCCGGCCAGTTTCGGTATCAACGGCGCGAGCATCGCGCCGATCCGCAAAATGAAAGCATGGCGCGCGCCGGTTGCGCAGCTTTACCAGCAAAGCGGCGATGTCGATTTCATTTTTGTCAGTGACTATGTGCTGGCCGGCGATCTCGCCTTCTATTGGCCCAAACGCGTGCCGGTGTACATCGAAGGCGATCCCGAGCGGCGCATGAACCAGCATGATCTGTGGCCGAGCATCGCCCGCGAGCAGGGGCGCAGCGCGGTGTTTGTGCATTACGCACCGGAGCGTCCCGCAGAACTTACGCGTGCGTTCGCTTCATGTCATGAACTGGCGCCAGTGCGCGCGCTAGATAAAGACGGCGTGCTGGTGCGCACCCTGTACGCAAGCCGCTGCGAAAATTATCAGCATATTAATTGGCAGGTATCGCCAAACTATTAAGACGTAAATCTACGAAGGGTACGACTGAGCTCAGGCGGGTAACGGCACGTTAACGTTTGTCGCCGGGCTCGAGCAATTCGTAGTCCGCGCCGCAATACGGGCACTTGGCTTTGCCGGTGGTTTCAATCGGCAAATACACGCGCGGGTGAGAATCCCACAAAGTCATACTGTCCATCGGGCAATGCAGGGGCAGGCTGGCGCGCGTCACTTGATAGCGGTTTTGCGCGTTAGCTTGGATGGGTGCTTTCGGGTCGCGTGTTGACATTGTGGTGCTCATTTTACGGGAGTGATCCATTTTGCATCGAGGGTATGGCGGCCGTGCACGATATCGAAGTAACGGGTTTGCAGGCGCTCGGTGATTGGCCCGCGTGTGCCGCTGCCGATACGCCGGCCATCGAGTTCGCGAATCGGCGTGACTTCCGCTGCGGTGCCGGTGAAAAACGCTTCGTCGGCGACATACACTTCGTCGCGCGTGATGCGTTTTTCGTG
>JACQEQ010000193.1 GCA_016200445.1 Gammaproteobacteria bacterium
CGCGGCGGGCGCCAGCCTATGTTGCGGGAACGCCGTATTCAACGGGTGCTGAATCTGCTGGGCGACGCGAACTATCTGCCGGACTATGTCGTGCGCGAGCTGCAAGAGGCATATGTGTTTCTGCGCACCAGCGAACACCGTTTACAGGAGTTCGCCGACCAGCAAACGCACACCCTGCCGGCCGATGCGCTCGGCCGGTTGCGGCTTGCGTATGCGATGCAGTTTGACGGTTGGCCCAGTTACGAAGCGGCGTTGCGCAAACACATGCAGCACGTTCACAACCACTTTGAACAGGTATTTGCCGCACCGCAAACTGAATCTGCCAGCGGCGACGCGGCACTGGAATTGACGGCCGTGTGGAATGACATGATATCCAACGACACTCGTATCCAGGTATTGACACGCTTGTGGTATAGCGCGCCGGACGCTCCGCTGGAGTCGTTGTCGCAACTGCGCCGCAGCAGTGCGTTTCGCGCCTTGGGCAGCACCGGGCAACAGCGCATGGATCAACTGATCCCGTTAATTCTGGGCGCAGCCGGGCACACCAGCAACGCGGCGGAAACGCTGCAACGCAGCTTGCGCTTGATCGAAGCCATCGCACGCCGCACGGCGTATCTGGCATTGCTGGCGGAAAACCCGATGGCTTTGTCGCAATTAGTCAAGCTGTGCTCCGCTAGCGCCTGGATCGCAGAACTGTTGAGCCGCCATCCCGTGCTGCTCGACGAGCTGCTCGACCCGCGTTCGTTGTACACCCCGCCCGATGCAACCATGCTGCGCGCCGAGCTCACACAACGCCTGACCGCCATTGCGCCCGGCGATCTAGAACAACAAATGGAAGCGTTACGTCAGTTCAAGCAAGCCAATGTGTTGCGCGTGGCTGCCGCCGACATTGCCGACGCCTTGCCGTTGATGGTGGTCAGCGATCATTTAAGCTGGATCGCCGAAGCCGTGATTGCGGCGGCGCTCGATCTGGCCTGGCATGAACTCACCACCCGGCACGGCGTACCAAGCGGGCATGGTTTCGCCGTGGTTGCCTATGGAAAATTGGGCGGCCTGGAACTCGGCTACGGGTCGGATCTCGACTTAGTATTTTTGTACACCGCCGCCGATCCGGAGCAACCGACCCCGGGCAGCAAACCGATTGCGAGCGCGGTGTTTTTTACGCGGCTGGCGCAACGCCTGGTCCATATTTTCACAGCACATACGCCGTCGGGTGTGTTGTACGAGGTCGATTTACGCCTGCGCCCGAGCGGCGCGTCGGGTCTGCTGGTCAGCTCGGTAGAGGCCTACGCCGAGTATCAAAGCTCAGAAGCCTGGACCTGGGAACATCAAGCCTTGGTGCGCGCCCGCCCGGTTGCCGGCGATGCGGCCGTGGCACAGCGTTTTGCTGCTATCCGGCACGAGGTGCTGGCGCGGCCACGCGCGCTTGCGCAACTGCGCAGCGAAGTCCGCGCGATGCGCGAGAAAATGCGCGCCACGTTCACCAGCCCCGGCCCGGGCAAGTTCGATTTAAAACAGGGCCACGGCGGCATCGTCGACATTGAGTTTTTGGTGCAGTTCGGCGTGCTGGCCTGGGCGCACGAATACCCGGCGCTGCTTAAATTCACCGACAATATCCGGCTGCTCGACGAACTGGGTAAGGCGAATAAGCTTGGCGCCGACGAGGTGCAACTATTGTGTGACGCCTATCGCAGCTATCGTGCGCGGCAACATAAGGCGGCTTTGCAAAATGTTCCGGCACTGGCCGATGCAGACCGCTATGCGCCGTCGCGGGCAGCGGTGATAGCAATCTGGCAGAAATTATTGGAACCATAATACAGACACTCGCACCCTATGCCCGGCCCCGCCGTTTATGGTCCAATACTCGCCACCGATCGCCACTAGACACGAACACCACAATCTCCCATGCAGGATTTACGTTATTGTCGTGATTTGACTCTTTGGCATGCCCGCCCGCGTAAAATGATTTTCCAATACAGAGAAATTTGCCCGTGAATGTCACCCTGTTGACGGCTCAGCCGTTCCGCACACTCTGCTTTGCATTGATTTTCATCTTTTGCGCCATCTCGCTGATTGCCGACGACATCGGCAGCGCAATGTTCTTTGTGCTAGCGTTGATGGGTTTCGCCGCTGCGTTTTATCCAAAACAACAAGAACCGCTACCGCGCGAAATCAAGCTGGTGTTTTTCGCTATCGGTTTATTTTTCGTGGTTGCCCTGCTGGCATACGTGATCGTCGACGGTTCCGATAACGGCTACAAACGCCTCGGCCGTTACGCGCGGTTTTTGCTGGCGATTCCGATCTACTACACGCTGCGCCGCGCGCGCCCCGGCATCGCTGCGTTATGGTGGGGGGTGTGCGTGGGCGCCATCCTTGCCGGACTGGCCGCAATGGATCAGATGTGGTGGCAGGCGTGGTACCCGCAAGCGGACCGGGCGAGCGGCTCGGTGCATCCGATTATCTTCGGCGATATGTCGCTGCTGCTCGCGGCGTTGAGCCTGGCGGCTTCGGGCTATTTTTCTAAAATTCATCGCGGCTTGCTGGCGGTACCAGGGCTGGCCGCCGTGATGGGCATGTGCGGAAGCTTTCTGTCGGGATCGCGCGGCGGCTGGCTGGCCTTGCCGGCGCTAGCGATTGTGTTTGCGTGGTACGCGCGCGACAAATTAAAGGCGTGGCAGCTGGCTGCGCTGGGCGTGCTTTTAACGGCGTTCTGCGTGGCGGCATGGTATGCCCCGCAAAGCGGCATGCGCACGCGCATCGACGTGGCACAGCAAGAGATCTCCGGTTATTTCAATCAGCATGAGGTCGACACCTCAGTCGGTGCGCGCCTGGAAATGTGGAAAGCCGCCTGGATGATCTTTCGTCAACACCCGGTACTTGGCGTCGGCATGGGCGGATTCGCAGTCGAAAAACAGGCCTTGATCGACGCCGGAAAACTCGATCCTGCGATCGCCTCCTACCTGCACCCGCACAATGAATACGCTGCTGCGCTGGCGACGCGCGGAATCATCGGGTTTATCTCGCTGCTGGCGTTGTTCGGCATCATCGGCAAAGTTTTTTACGACATGGCACGGCGACCGCAACCCGCCGTACAACGCGTGGGCGTTGCCGGTCTAATCGTGGTGGTCAGCTTCGCGCACTTCGGAATTTCCGGCGACACCTTCGACCGGACCTTGCCCATCACCTTCTTTACGTTGCTGGTCGCAACCCTGGCCACACTCGCACCGGCAGAAAGCAAAAAGGGCGCGGAACCTGCCCGCCTTCACCGGGAATCAAGCTGATCGTATTGAACGGTATCGAGGTCAGAATGGCATGACCATGCGTATTTATTTCGACGTGCCGCATCTTTACTATCTGCCGCAATTTCTGCCGATTTACCAGGAATTGCGCCGCCGCGATATCCCCGGTCTCGACGTGAGGTTCGTGCTCTACACGCAAATCGACGGCGCGGAGATGACGCAAATACTCAAAGACGCGGCCGCAGCGGAACGGTTACCGGCGCATTGGGCGGGCACGCTGGAGGACGGGCTCGCACTTTACAAAACACAGCAACCGGACTGGATCATTTTCGGCAAGGGTTACAAATATCTCGACGACTTGCATGCGGCGTGCAACACCGCGATGGTGAATCACGGCGCCGGCATCAAGTCCTCGCATCAAAACATCGATGCGTGCCGTTTTAACATTCGTTTCACGGAAGGCCCGTACCAGTTACAGCAACTCAAAAAGAGCTATCCGCCGGGAAATTTTATTGACGTCGGCTTTTCCAAACTTGATCCGTTGTTCCGCAACGAACCGGTCGTAGGCACGCTAACTCTCAATGCGCTGGGGTTGGACCCGGCTAAAAAAACCCTGCTGTACGCGCCGACCTTTTATCCCAGCTCCATCGAATTGTTCGCCGACGCTTGGCCGCAGCAATTTGCCGCTTACAACCTGATTGTCAAACCGCATTTTTTTACTCACAGCAAACAACGCTACCACGCACAGCGGCGCAAACTAGCGCGCTGGAAAACCGCTGCAAACGTGCACGTCGCCGCAGCCGCAGAATATTCCCTGCTGCCGTTTTTCGCCCTCGCCGATCTGCTGATCAGCGATGCGTCCACCGCGCTGTTCGAATTCGCCGCGCTCAACAAGCCGGTGGTGTGGTGCGATTTCCTGAAACTGCGCTGGACCTATCGCGGCTTGTTTGCGTTTCGCCACACACGCCGCATGGATCAGGACATTCTCGTTTACGCCGACATCGCGGCGCATGCGCCCGCTTACGACCAGCTGCTGCCCATCGTCGAACGGCAACTGGCACACCCGCAGGAACATGAAAAACAGCGTCTGGCATACGCCCAACTGCTACTCGGCCGTTTTGATGGCCGGGTGTCGGAACGAATTGTCGATAGCCTGCTCGCCTACCAACGGTAATGCACGGTTTACAGTGCATGCATTCCAGCGTTGGAAGACTGCGAGTCTTGACTCATACTCACAAGCTTGTACACATATGCTTGCCATTGCGACGGTATGCATATGCTTAGACGCATGCTGAAGAGAGCAAAACTCTGAATTACAACCGTCGCGGTTCTGGACACGACAGATTGATCCGTCGATGCCGTAATGCGGACACTTTCCAATGTCAGTAAGTTAAGGGCGCAACTTGCGTGACCGGAAATTCTTGTAGGGGTCGGCACGTCGACCAAGGCGCGCACACGGGTGCGCCCCTACAAATCCCTTAAGGGCACTTCTATAAATCCCGTTTAATCGCCATGACTCGGTGATCGAGTTCTGTTTTTTGATTTACTCTGCTTGAGGCGCAGTTATTTGCCGTGCCGTGATCGCTTTTTGCATCTGTTCAATCCAGGGTAGGCGCTCTTTATCTCCGTCTTCATGCGATAAAGCACGGCTCGTTGCACACCCGGTATTTAGCGAGGATAATTTCGACGCGGACGGCGAGTTCGCGGATGGCCACAAAACAACGGTGAGACAACATGCAAAACATCAAGATCGCAATTGCGGGCGTGGGTAACTGCGCCAGCTCGCTGGTACAAGGTATCGAATATTATCGAGACAAGAACAAGGACGACGCGATCGGCTTGATGAACTGGGAAATCGACGGCTACACGCCGTCCGATATCGAGGTGGTCGCTGCGTTCGACATCGACGCGCGTAAAGTCGGCAAAGATGTGGCCGAT
Organism: Gammaproteobacteria bacterium; assembly: GCA_016200445.1. GTDB lineage: Bacteria > Pseudomonadota > Gammaproteobacteria > SG8-11 > SG8-11 > UBA6921. The sequence goes on from JACQEQ010000193.1 coordinate 5,178, forward strand.
GCAATTTTCGCCGAGCCCAACTGCACCGCGATTTTTTGCAAGAATATTCCCAAGACCGGCGCCATCGTCAAATTCGGCCCGGTCATGGACGGCTTTCCGGATCACATGCGCGCCTACCGCGACGGCCGTACTTTCGTGGTTGCCGATCTGAAGACCCCCACCAAGCAGGACATCGTCAAAGCGCTGAAAGACTCCGGCGCGGAAATTTTGCTGAACTACCTGCCCGTAGGTTCCGAGCTGGCAACGCGCTTTTACGCCGAGTGCGCGCTCGACGCGGGCGTGGCGTTCATCAATAACATGCCGGTGTTTATTGCCAGCGATCCGGCGTGGGCGGAACGTTTCGCCGCAAAAGGCTTGCCGATTGTCGGCGACGACATCAAGGCGCAAGTCGGCGCGACCATCACGCACCGGGTATTGACCGATTTATTCAAAAAACGCGGCGTGAAACTGGAGCACACTTATCAAATCAACACCGGCGGCAACACCGACTTTTTAAACATGCTCAATCGCAGCCGTTTGGAGTCCAAGAAAACTTCCAAGACCGAAGCGGTGCAGTCCGTGATGCATACACGCTTGGACAGCGAAGACATCCACGTCGGTCCCAGCGACTACGTGCCGTGGCTGAACGACAACAAGGTGTGCTTCATTCGCATGGAAGGCAAACTGTTCGGCGACGTGCCGATGAACATCGAACTGCGCCTGTCGGTGGAAGACTCACCGAACTCGGCAGGTGTTGCGATCGACGCGATCCGCTGCTGCAAGCTCGCACTGAATCGTAAACAAGGCGGCATTCTGCACTCGACCTCGTCGTACCTGATGAAGCATCCGCCGGTGCAATACGTCGACGACGAGGCGCATCGCCTGGTGCGCGCGTTCATCAATAAAGAAAGTGACTACTGAGCCGCATGCCATGACCACATCCCAGAAAACCAATACCGATACCTGCCTGATCATCGCTGCGGGCATGGGCACGCGCGTTTCGCATCTGATCGATTCCAAACCGTTGCTGGCGGTGCACGGCGAAGCGTTAATCGATCGCGTTATCCTCGCGGCGCGCACCGCAGGCATCGAACATTTTGTGGTGGTCTCGGGCTACAACGGCGACAAGCTGCGCAAGCACCTCGACGATTTCGCGCTACGTGAACAACTGCATATTCGCCATGTCGCCAATGAAGAATACCGGCGCCCGAACGGGATATCGGTGTATAAAACGGCGGAGATTTTACGCAAGCCGTTTTTCCTGGTGATGGCGGATCATCTGATCGACGCCAGTATTATGCGCGACATGAACCAAGCCGCCCTGCCGAAAGACGGCCTGCTGCTGGCCGTCGACTATGCGCTGGACAATCCCAACATCGATCTCGACGACGTCACCAAGGTTGCGGTGGATAACGGCGCCATCCGCGCCATCGATAAAAAGCTCGCGGCATACAATGGCTACGACACCGGTGTTTTTCTATGCACGCCGGGATTGTTCGGCGCGTTGAAAGAAAGCATCGACGCAGGCGACGAGTCGCTGTCCGGCGGTGTGCGTAAATTGGCGCAACGCGGATTGGCCCATGCGTTCGACATACGCGGCCGCCTCTGGATCGACGTCGACGACGAAGCGGCTTATCGCAAAGCGACGCAAGCGTTCTTGTGACCGGTGATTGACTTGTCCTTGGTACTTTCTCGGCATCGCGCTTTCAGCGCGATAGGTTAATGCCGTTCCGGCCGACGCACTCGACCGCTTACACCTCGCCTGTCCTACCCAGCTAATGTATTCAACGTCGCTTGCGGGCATCACTACGGGATGCGCGGCACCGCTCACCACCCTATGCCCGGCCCCGCAATTTATGGTCCAATATGCACCTTCTGCGCGGCGCCCCGATGAGCGCCAAGAATTCCCTAAGGAGACGATGTTATGACGATGGACGACCGCGACGGCGTCATCTGGTTCGACGGCAAGCTGGTACCGTGGCGTGATGCGAAGATTCATGTGCTCACCCATACCTTGCACTACGGCATGGGCGTATTCGAAGGCGTACGCGCCTATAACACGACTAAGGGCACCGCGATTTTTCGCTTGCAAGCGCACACGGATCGCCTGTTCCGCTCGGCGCATATTCTCGGCATGCCGATGCCATTCGATAAAGAAACCATCAATGCAGCGCAATGCGCGGCGGTGCGCGAAAACAAACTCGACTCCGCTTACATCCGCCCGATGTGTTTTTATGGTTCGGAAGGCATGGGGCTACGCGCCGACAACCTGAAGGTGCACGTTATTGTCGCGGCCTGGCTCTGGGGTGCATATCTGGGCGAAGACGGCCAGAAGAACGGCATCAAGGTACGCACCTCGTCGTATAACCGGCACCATGTCAACATCGCGATGTGCAAAGCCAAAGCCAACGGCAACTACATGAATTCGATGCTGGCGCTACGCGAAGCAATTGCTTGCGGCTGCGAAGAAGCCTTGCTGCTCGACACCGAAGGCTTCGTGGCCGAAGGTAGCGGCGAAAATGTATTCATCGTGCGCGACGATGTCATCTACACGCCGGAAATCACCTCGGCACTCGATGGCATTACGCGCGATACGATTTTCCGCATCGCTGCCGAGATGAACATCCCCTTAC
>JACQEQ010000203.1 GCA_016200445.1 Gammaproteobacteria bacterium
GTTGGCCAGCAAGCTTTGATTGGTATCGAGTACGCTGTAGCTATTTGTCAAGTTGCGCACCTTCCCGGTGGCGGCGGTAAACAGCAGGATATCCTGATTATTGGTCACCTGGACGAGTTGACCGTTTTGGAACTGCGTGGCGGTCACTTCCGCGTTCCACACAATATCGCCGCGCGCGTTGATGCTTTGATAACCCTGACGCGCCGCTCCGGGGAACGTGATGCCGTCGACCTTCTGGGTTTTTGCGTCGTAGCGATACAAAAACGCACAGACGAAGGAGCAGCGTTGTTCGAACCATGACACGTCGCCGTTGTCGCTGATTTGCACATCGGTATCGTCGAGTGCATCGTTGGTCAGTTGCTTCACGGTTTTGGTCGCGGCTTGGTACAGGAAAATCTCCTGATCGGTGCCGTCGAAACCGGTCCACACCACGTCGCCGCGATTGTTGATGCGATAGCTGTCGAAGAACACGTTATTTGAGCTGATTTGCGACGTGGTCTGCGTGGCCGCGTCATATTTGAATACCGTCCAACCGGTATCCGTGGTGTTCAACCACGCGGCCCAGATCACATCGCCTTGTGCGTTGATTTTGGTGTATTCATCCGCGTAGGTATTATTAGTAATTTGCGTGACCGTATAACGTGCCGCAAAGCTGTTGGCGGCCAGCACTGCACCACCCAGAAACAATGCAACGTTTTTCGTGAAATTCACTAAATACTCCTCGTTATTATTCATGACTTATAGAACCCGGCGCATTCCTATGTGCCGGACGAATAAATCTCCGTGGCACGCAATGCGCCTGCGTTGCGGAGATGGTGTAGCCACAACCTTAAGCAATAATGAATATGACCGGGGTATGCAGGCGAGGAGCCGTGACGTTACATTTAATAAAAATTACTGACTACTCGTAAGCCACGTCCATTAACATTTGCGGCTCAACTTGCACGGCACCGGCGTCGGTTGTAATCAGCACGGCATGCTCTTGAACGCTGCATTGCAGTTGCATATTACGATTGGCGAGCGTTGCCAGCGCTTGAGTCGCGGCAACCGGCAGGCGCAGCACGGTCAGGTTGCCGATGCGTTGTAATTTGTCACGATTGAGTTCCCACCACGGTTCGGCGGAACGGCCATAGGTCACGATCACCACGTGCTTGGCGCGGCCACTGGCCTTGCGGATATCGCGTTCGTCGGGCTGACCGACTTCAATCCAGCGTTCGATCGCGCCGGTGAGGTCTTTTTCCCACATGGTAGGTTCATCGTCTGCCGCAATGCCTTTGCCGAACGCAAGCGCGCCGCTGGCATACAGCGCAAATGTCAACAATCGAACCATCATGCGCTCGTCGGTTTCGGACGCGTGCCGCGCCACGGTGAGCGCATGGCTTTGGTAATAATTGCGGTCCATGTCGGCGATCTGCAAATCGACTTTAAACACGGTGGCCTTCAGTGCCACGACTATTTCCCCAGCACTTCGATACGCGTATCGAGACATTCGACCACTTGTCCGGCGCGAATCTTCGCGGTCTTGCGGCTCTCGGGCTGGCCATCGACTTGCACCTTGCCGGTGGCGACTAATACTTTGCCCTGGCCACCGCTTTCGGCGAGGCCGGACAGTTTGAGCAGGTTGCACAGGTCGATGTATTCATATTCGGGACTGAGTTGAAACGTGATGGTTTTCATGGGGGCTTCTAGTTGAATCGTTGAGAGTGGGCGCATGTTACCTCAAACCACGCGGTCAGCGCGTCTGAAGCTTTGTAAAACGCACGTGAAGAAGCTAGGCTTTCAAGCATCCAACCAGGACGGCCTTGCACTATGAAGAAACTAAAACACGAAGCGGAATTAGTAAAAGCGGCGATCCTCGCCGGTGTGGAATACGGCGAAAAACGCGGTGCGGTCGAATTCGAACCCACCGACTCCGCCAGCGAAAAAATCCTCTATATCTACCGGCTGCTGGTGCACGACAAAGTCATACAAGCCTTACCCGAAGATCAAGTCTCGCAACAATCCATGCGCCACAAACTCGCCATCTGGTACTCAAAAACGCTGCCGAAGGATCATCCTCTGTTGAAGTAGCCTTACAAGGTAAATAGTTTGTAGGAGCAAACCCTCGCCGCGATGATCGCGGCGAGGGTTTGCTCCTACGTAACCGCATTTGGATGGGGATTCAGGGGGCGTTCTTAACATTTTATACAGGACCACCCGCGCGCTGCCGCAAATCCGCCCGCCATGCAAAAAGCGTCCAAAGGAATGTCCCGAAATCCAGTGTCGAAAATGCAATCGCCAACGTGCCCGGCACAATCCCCAGACTCCACAACAGCAACATCGTAGGCGGCACCAGCGGCCGGTCGATCATCGACGCGAAAATGAACCCATTCGCGTTCAAGCGCCCGCTGATCACGTAAAGTATTCCAAGCCCGCCGATCAGCAAGCCACCGATGCGAAAGTAGGTCGCCGATTGCGCGCTGAGCGGATCGAGTTGCAGCAACACGGCGACCAGCTGCGGCACTAACAAGATCGCGAGACTTTCAGCCAGCATGATGTAACCGAATATTTCAACGCTCTTCGCCGCGCGGCTTTGGTTGTTGGGATGTAGCAACCCTTGAATCATTTCGGTGTGAGTGAAAGTGTTCATTGTTCCTCCTTCAAAATGTAGGGTGGGTAAGCGCTGTTCGCGTAACCCGCCAAGCGTGCGCAGCACACAATTTTTTAGCGGAGTGCTGGGCGGCACAGCCGGTGGGTTACGACGCAAAAATCGCGTCTAACCCACCCTACATTGATGTGTGATGTACCCAATACCCAAACGTTCTCTACCCTGGAAAATCACAACCGCACATGATGCCCGCCTATGCGCAGCGTTTCCGCAGTACTCACCTTCGCAGCGCGCGCAAACTCCGGCCACGCGGCCACCGCTTCATTGACAAGCTTGAGCACTTTGGGCGCGCTGCCGATGCCGAAACGGTCGGCAACCGCCAGCAAATCCGCGCGGGTAATCCCGCTGAATTTACCGTTCACCGCCATCAAGTGTTGATACGTCCATTCGCCGTTCGGATTATACGCGTGGATCACGTCATAGGCCGGTGCCAGCTCCCACGCGCCGCCTTCACGCAGCAAGAAGGAAAAATTCTTGCTGTGGTCATCGCAGTTGGCGGCTACCACATTGAACACGATGCGGCGGAACGCTTCTTCCAACACAACGTGCCCGAGCTTGAGTTGCTGAATGGTGAGCAGCAATTGACTGTAGTCATGCGTGGCGCGCTGCTTGTAATCCAGATGCGCCATCGCACACAGCGATTGCATGTGATGTTTGCGATTGCCGTCGCGATCAAAGCGCCGGGTCATGAAATGCGCACGCCCGCCCTCTACCAGCAAGCGGCACGGCGCCATGGCGATGCCCGCCTGCCGCGCCATCAAGTGGTAGGCGTATTCGATGCGGCCATAATCGCTCGATGCGCCCAGCTCGCGGTCGGTGCCCATGCCGTCGAATTTCAGCAACCAGTGTTCGAAGCCGGGCTCGACATCAAACTGCCCGGCGCGGATTTCCTCGGTCGCCGGATTCCACGCAATCGCCGCCTTGGCGCGCGCACCACCGGCCGAGGTACCGACCTGAATAATTTGCGCCAGCGCCGCTTTCGCATGCGGGTCGGAGCCGATCTCGCCGTGCACCGCGCGGCGCGAGCTTTCCACCAGTGCCGCCAGATCCACGGCGGTGCTGCCCGCGACGTGCGGCCCGCGTGCCGGACGAAACTCCAGCGCACCCATGCCGCGCTTGCCCATGTACGCGAGCCTGTCCAGTGCGGTGATTTCGGAAGGCGCCACTCCTTGACTCGCCATCCATGCGTTGATCAGCGCGTTGCCGAAATCGTCCGGCAATGCATCCGCCAGCAAGGCGGGCAAACGCTGATAGGTCAGCTCCGGCAATGCGGTGAACACGAACGGATCGCGCGCTTGCGCCAACGGCATCGTCAGCGGCGCCAGCTCAATGCCGCTGGCCACGAACTTCGGCGCGTATTCAAACGCGTAGTAACCCAGCTTGGGATCGAGCGCGACCGCCCCCACCGTGTGGCCCCACAGACGCACTTCGACTGCGGTAACGGGTTTATACATTTACGCGTTTCCTGGTTGGTTTGCGCGCACGCGACGCACGCTGCCGCACCGGCTTGGTCTTCAACATTTGCA
>JACQEQ010000204.1 GCA_016200445.1 Gammaproteobacteria bacterium
ACGAATACGCGCAGTCGAGCCGACTCCGGTCGCGGCTTTGAAATCATCTATGTATCGAGGAGGACGTACACAATGAAAAAATTAGCCATTCTGTTAGCTGTTTCTACGCTTACTCTGGGCGGTTGTTCTTGGACTTGGCCTTGGTCGTCAACGGGTTCTGCGGCCGCGAGCAGCAGCGGCGGCGGTGCCGTCACGAAAGACAGCGTTACGGCGGCGATTGCGGCAGCCGAAACCGCGCTGAAAAAGGCCGAGGGACAAGGCGGCGGCTGGCGCGATACCGATAAATTAATTAAAGATGCCAAAGCCGCGCTGGAAAAGGGCGAGCTCGACACCGCCATGAAGCTGGCTAAAACCGCGGAAGAAGAAGGCAAGCTGGGCGAACAACAAGCGATGGAAAACAAAAACTCTAAACCCTGGTTGTTCTAAGCCGCCCGGCGTTAGCGTTTGCAGTAACAACAGGCTGCCCCAAACAGGGCAGCCTGTTTTTTTGAACTTGGCGCGACGAAAAACACTCCACACTGTTTATGTCGACTCCCACGCGATTTGAAAATACTCCTGCCGCACCACGCGACGTTTATACGGTGTCGCGCTTGAATCGCACCGCGCGCGAAATTCTTGAAGGCAGCTTTCCGCTGTTGTGGGTGGAAGGCGAAATCTCCAATTTGTCACGACCCAGCTCCGGGCACTGGTATTTCTCGTTGAAAGACGCCGGGGCGCAAGTGCGTTGCGCGATGTTCCGTAACCGCAACATGTATATGACCACCACGCCGGAAAACGGTGCGCAGGTGTTAGTGCGCGTGCAAGTGAGCTTGTACGAAAACCGCGGCGACTATCAATTGATCGTCGAGCATCTGGAAGCCGCCGGCGACGGCGCTTTGCGCCGTGCATTCGAGCTGCTGAAACAACGCTTGGAGCGCGAGGGATTATTCGACGCCGCGCGTAAACGGCCGTTGCCCGCGCTGCCGCAACGCATCGGCGTCGTGACCTCGCCGCACGGCGCGGCACTGCGCGATGTGTTGAGCGTGCTGCGCCGCCGTTACCCGTCGATCCCGGTGTTGATTTACCCCACCGCCGTGCAGGGTGCGGGTGCCGCGCAGGAAATTGCGGCCACCGTGCGCCTGGCCAGCGCACGCAATGAATGCGATGTGTTGATCGTCGCGCGCGGTGGTGGCTCGCTGGAAGATTTATGGGCATTCAACGACGAGGCGGTCGCGCGCGCCATTCATGCCTGCGCGATGCCGGTCGTCACCGGCATTGGTCACGAAACCGATTTCACCATTGCGGATTTCGTTGCCGATCAACGTGCGCCCACACCGTCGGTGGCGGCCGAAATGGTCAGCCCGAACCGCGCCGAGTGGCAGCGCCGTCTGACGCAGCTTACACAACGTTGCAACGCGTGGATGAGCACAAAACTTGCCGACAGCAAACGCAATCTGCATTGGTTGACGACGCGCTTGCAACATCCGGCACAACGTTTGGCCCGCCAGGCACAGCGCGTGGACGAATTAGAATTACGGCTGCAGCGCACCCAACATAGCGGGTTACGCAACCTCCAACAGCGGCTGCACGCATTGCGTGCACAGCTGTGGCAGCACACGCCCACGCATACTATCCGTGCCCGTGCCAACCACTGTGCCATGCTCGAACAACGTTTACGCAGCACCCTGCGCGACAGGTTGAATACCTATAAACAGCGGATGATGTCGACTGCACGTGCGCTGGAAACCGTCAGTCCGTTAGCAACCCTCGGGCGCGGTTATGCAATGGTGCGTCAAGTTCCTGCAGGAACTGTGATACAAAGCTATGCTCAGGTGCAGCCCGGCGATTCAGTAGAAGCACGCCTAGGTCAAGGGCGCCTGGTCTGTACAATAACTGAAACCCATGAAAACTAGCGAAGTGGTGTTGCAGTCTTGATGGGGCAGTTGCCGGGGTGGGGTGGTTGCGGTGGGCGTGGAAGGAACCTTGAATAACCACCCCGTCCGCTGCGCGTCCACCCCTCCTTGAAAATAAGGAGGGGAGTTTTTCCGGGCCAAACGAGTAAGTTCAAAACAGCATGTAACATTTTAAATCGAAGAGCCTTACCGATGAGCCATGTCGTGATATTTATCGCTGCCGTGTTTTTTGCTGCCACTACCTCGCTGGCGCAAACGCAACTCACGCCGCGCCACAGTCCGGTGCCGGGCGGCATCGCCGTGGTCGCAATCGACACTCCGGCGACTGTCCGACCGGTTGTACACTTCCAATCCAAGCGCGTGATGGTGCTGGGAAGTGCCGGACATTGGCAGGCCATCGTCGGCATACCGCTCGACACCGCGCCGGGCGAGCAAACGCTGGAAATCACGGCACTCGGCAACCCGCCTCAACAGGTGGCCTTTGCGGTGCAAGCCAAGGAGTACGAGACCCAGCACCTCACTATTACCAACAAACGCATGGTCGATCCGACCGCGAAAGATTTGGTACGTATCGAAAAAGAAAGCAAAGTTATTCAGGCGGCCTTCCGCCGCTTCAGCGAGACCGACGCAGTTCCGCTGGATTTTGTTCCACCGGCGCAAGGTCCGTTCAGCAGCCCGTTTGGTTTACGCCGCTTCTTTAACAACGAGGCGCGCAAGCCGCACAGCGGGTTGGATATTGCAGCGGCAAAAGGCACACCGATTTTGGCGCCGGCGGCGGGCACGGTGATCGCCGTCGGCAATTTCTTTTTTAATGGCAACACCGTGATGCTCGATCATGGTCAAGGCTTGATCTCGATGTACAGTCATATGGATCGCATCAGGATCAAAGAAGGTCAAAACGTGGCACTGGGCACGCCGTTGGGCGTCGTGGGCATGACCGGCCGCGTGACTGGCCCGCATTTGCATTGGACCATCAGCCTCAACGACACGCGCGTCGACCCCATGCTGTTGTTCAGCGAACAAACGCTGGCGCAAACGCAACTCACGCCGCGC
>JACQEQ010000051.1 GCA_016200445.1 Gammaproteobacteria bacterium
AAATTTCCCTTTTGACAAAGGAACGGATTATATATATACCTTTGTATAACATTGCGGGGTGGAGCAGTTGGTAGCTCGTCGGGCTCATAACCCGAAGGTCGTAGGTTCGAATCCTGCCCCCGCTACCACATTTATTTTACGGCTCTTCGTTAAATCGTGTGGGTAAATTTTCCTGATTTTTCACTTCGGCAACATGCACGTGAGTATCTTTAGTCGCAGATATTCTTCGTCGCGCAGTCCGTAAGCACGACGTTGGATGACGCGGATTTTGGTGTTCAATCCTTCCACGAATCCCAGTGACACTTTGTTTTCCGGGTTGCAGTACGCGACGATGCCGTCCCAGTGACGTTCGATCATCTGCGCGAACTTCTCGAACGGTTTCAGCCGTTGCCACTTGAGTGAAGCTTTCCAGTTATCGAAGAACGTGCGTGCCCAAGTTTCATTCTTGTAGTCCCACAACTGCCCGAACGATTCCTTGAGCAAGTAGGCGGTGTTCAACCGCTTGTTAGCGGCCAGCAACGTCTTGAGGGCCTGGCGGCCGTCAACATCCAGGTTCTCGCGGTGCGATAGCAGAGTGTAACGATTCCCCTTGATGAAGCGACGTGGCTCACCCCGCAAGCGCGCGTACTCGGCGCGGCGCACCTCATCGAGCGCATCGTTCAGATGACGCAGGATATGAAACTTGTCGAACAGGATCGCCGCCTGCGGCGCGCGTTCCTGCGTGACGTTGCGAAACGGTTTCCACATATCCATCACCGCCAAGCGAATCTTCTGGGCCTTTTTCGGGCCGATGGCATCGTAAAACTGCTGCATGCTCGCTTCCGAGCGATCTTCTCCGCCAAACCAGATCGGCCGTCCACGGGGAAGGTCGCTCACCACAATCCGGTAGGTGTGCCCTTTGCGGATCGAGAGCTCGTCGATGCCGATGGCTTCCGGCGCCGGGGTCCCCGTCTTGGCCAGCACTTCGCGCATGTAGTCTTTTTCCAGTTCCTTCACCGTGTGCCAGTCGAGCTGGAACTCTTGCGCCACAGAAGTAATCGACGCTTCCTTGCAGCGCTGTCCCACGTGATGCGCAAAGCGCTTGGTGTACAACCGCCGGTGGACCAGGAAGGAGAGCCGTTCGCTCTTCACGCCGCCGCACGTCCTGCACTGTACGCGCCGGACTTCGACCTCCAGCACCACCCGCGTGTCGCCGCAGGACAAGTCCCGCACCCGCCGCGTCTTGCGGTCGTACCACGTGCGATGCGCCGTGCCGCATTCACCACATACCGTTTTTTTGCGCGCCGGTGCAGCGTGATGACGCGCAGCTGCGGATCGCCAAACGCGCCGCGCACCGTCGCCAGGGGCCGGAATCCGGGAAACCGGTAGGCATCATCAAGACGCCGCCGTCGTGGGGTTCGTGTCGTCATCTGCGCAGCGTGCCAAATTCAACGGCCGTGCGATACAGAGAATTTCCCTTGTTCTACAGCCTTTTCTTCACTGCAGCGCTACACTTTTACCCACTCAATTACGCGAAGAGCCGAAAAATTAAACGTGTCGACAAAGCGGGTAAACACAATTTCAAGTTACGCGCCGCGCACATAGGTCACCGTGTGCACCACGTTTACAAACATCAAAGGCACAAAAAATCCTTTGACCAGCCAGCCCAAAATATATTGCCACAACGTGGCACGATCCAGCTCCGGCCACTGACCCAGCACGCCTAGACCGGCCTGATAAAATGCATCTTCCGGCGCGCGCTGGCGGGCATCGATCCAGACAAAATACGGCACTGCTGCCATACATAAATAGGGCACGACCAGCCGCAGCATGTCCCAACACGGTTGATAAAATTCTTTGTGATATTCGGGGATCATCCAATACAGCGCGGCGAGCGCGGCAAACGTGCCGTATAGTCCGACGAGTTTTACAGACACGCGCCGCCAGTTGATGGCATTGCCGATGGCGTAGTCCAAGCCTGTCGTGGCCCGCGCATAGGTGCGTAAGAGCAAAAGATCAAGCATCACGATGGGCAGCGCATAGGCGCATAACACCAACAGCGCCGCCGCAACAGACTCCATCTGTGCGAAACGTAGCGCAAACAACGCGGCTAAAAATGCAACGCTGCCGCTCAGCGCAATCGGGAATGATGTGCACGACGGGGGCAGCATCGGGCGGGCAGCGAGGGAAGTGGACACGTTGCATCAGACCTGATAGTGAGCCAGCGGACAGTTTATTGAAGGCGGGCAGAATGCGCACTCTGGAATTGACGACCCACGGCTAGGTAAACTTATCTACATCGCGATACTAGCAAGTCAAAATCCTGCAGCAATCCATCCTAATTGATTTCTGATTTGCATCAGGCAATGGCATTTGCCAGCACTGTTCGCTATTCGCACGCCATTGTGTAATTGAGACGTGTGTCGTGGTCGTGAAGTGAAGTTCGTCGGAATATCGCGCACAGAATATTACCGATAAATTGGCCAAGCATTCTGTGCTGGTGTGGGGAGATAGTCCTAGTTGTACTCTCGCGGAATGCGTGGATAATGCCGAGACTATTTTTTGAGGGACCAAAATGCGTAACAATATCTTTTCAGTTTTAGTGTTGACTCTTCCTTTGTTTCTCATCGGGTGTAATGACGGTAGTAAGTCAAAACCAAAAGACCCGGATACTGGAATTCAGCAAACTACAGAGAATGTCGCCCCGGTCGCCAACGCCGGCCCCGTGCAAAGCATCCTCGTCGGTACGGAAGTGAAACTCAGCGGTAGCGCGAGCACGGATGCGAACAACGATCCACTCACCTATTTGTGGACGTTAACCAGCAAGCCGACCAACATCGCTGCAATGCTGAGCGACGTAACCTCGGCGACCCCAAGGTGAACAGCACTGCTGCGTAGGTCACTATTACTGCGAGCGTGGACAATGCTGCTCCGGTCGCCAATGCGGGAGACAACCAAAATGTGACTATTGGAACCGTGGTGACACTCAACGGAAGTAAGAGTACCGATGCGAACAACGACCCGCTCACCTACTTGTGGATGTTGACCAGTGTGCCGACTAACAGCGCTGCAATGCTGAGTGACGTGACCTCGGCGACCCCCAGCTTCACGGCTGATCTTGCCGGGTCGTATGTTGCAACGTTGGTTGTGAATGATGGCAAGCTAAACAGCGCCGTAGCGCAGGTCACTATTACTGCGAGCATGGACAATGCTGCTCCGGTTGCGAATGCAGGCGCTAACCAAAATGTAGCTACCGGAACAGTGGTGAAACTCAGCGGTAGCGCGAGCACGGATGCGAACAACGATCCACTCACCTATTTGTGGACGTTAACCAGCAAGCCGACCAACAGCGCTGCAATGCTGAGCGACGTAACCTCGGCGACCCCCAGCTTCACGGCTG
>JACQEQ010000222.1 GCA_016200445.1 Gammaproteobacteria bacterium
TCCGGCGACACCACTACCAAATTTGGATATTCTTTCTTCCAAATATCACCGAGCAAAATCGGCGATGAATAAATGTTGTCGACCGGCCGGCTGAAGAAGCCCTGAATCTGGTCGGCGTGCAGGTCAATCGTCAAGACCCGGTCCGCCCCGCTGATTTCGATCATGTCCGCGATCAGACGTGCGGTGATCGGCACCCGCGCCGAGCGGGGGCGCCGGTCCTGGCGCGAGTAGCCAAAATATGGAATCACGGCTGTGATCCGCTGGGCGGATGCGCGCCGCATCGCGTCCGTCATCACCAGCAGCTCCATCAAATTATCGTTGGTGGGTGCGCAGGTGGGCTGAATAATGAACACGTCCCGGCCGCGAACATTGTCCAGAATTTCCACCATAATCTCGCCGTCGCTGAACCGGCCGATGTGTATCTTGCCCAACTCAATGTTCAAATAGCTCGCGACCGATTGCGCCAACTGCGGATTAGCGTTGCCGGTGAACACCGTCATTTTGCTTTCAGACACGTGAACCCCGTCGTTATCGCGAAACTGCTTCGTAACGCTCGCACGCGAGCGTTGTTTAATTTGGCTGGGGTGCCAGGATTCGAACCTGGGAATGCTGGTATCAAAAACCAGTGCCTTACCGCTTGGCGACACCCCAAGTAATTCTGTCTAGTTTCATAGCCCGCCTGCTGCGCGTAACTTTGCGCGTCAGATCTAAAGCTGCGCCCGCAACGGCGAGCGATTTAATCCTTCGGCAACAAACACGCGCCATTCTGGTGGCGTTAGCATCGCGATTTCGCGTGCTCGCGCTTCCGTAGGAAACGCGGCAAATACACATGCGCCAGTGCCAGTCATACGCGCGGTGCTGAATTTACCGAGCCAATCCAATGCTGCGGCGACCGCAGGGTAACGCGTGCGCACCGTGCTTTCACAATCATTTCTGCCTGACCCGGCGAAGAAATCGCGTATTTTGATGGGCGAGGTGTTACGTGTCAATTCCGGCAGGTTAAATATTTCTGCGGTAGATACGTGGCAGGGCGGGTGGATCACAACATACCAAGGCTCTGGCGGGTTAATCGGCGTCAGGATTTCACCGACACCTTCCGCCCACGCCGCGTGGCCGTGCACGAACACGGGGACATCGGCGCCCAGGCGCACACCGAGCTGCGCAAGTTGGTCGACCGGCAGGCCGGTATTCCATAACTGGTTCAATGCAATCAGGGTTGTCGCGGCATCCGAACTACCGCCGCCCAACCCACCGCCCAGCGGAATTTTCTTTTCACAAGTGATGCGTGCGCCAAGGGATGTGCCGGTCGCTTGTTGTAACAATAGTGCTGCCCGTAAGGTCAGATCGGTTTCCGGCGCAACTTTTGGAATGTCGCGCGTACGTTCGATGCGACCGTCGCGGGTAATGTCAAAACTCAACGTGTCGCACAGGTTGACAAATTGAAACGCGGTTTGCAGCAGGTGGTAGCCGTCGGCGCGGCGTCCGACGATATGAAGAAATAGGTTTAATTTGGCAGGCGCAAGCCAGGTGCCTAACTGCTTATTCACTGCGTGCTCCACTCGTCCACGAACAGCCGAAGTTGTGCGTGTTCATTGCGAGCGAAGATTTTTTCCGGCAGGTCGAACATTCCGGTACGAGAATAGCGCTTATATTCCACATCCCAGCCCGACTGGCGTAGATGTAGCAGACGGCCTGCATCATCCAGCTCAAATTGTTTATCAAACCCAGGATCAGGACGGCCAATGATCCAACGTTGCAGTGCGTCCACTGGAATATCCCAACCGATATGCTCGATCAGCAGCGCACGGACGTCATGACCAGCAAAGGATTGTTCGTCGGATAGCCGTAGAACGTTGCCCTGCTCGGATCGTTCGAGTCGTACTGTGCCGGTACCGGCGGGTCCACGAATGTCGATAACGTAGTTTTGATCGTTCTGCATCCACTGCATCGTACCGCTCCAGCCATCGTTGTTCGCTTGTACCGCGATACGTCCGGTGAAGCTCCAACGGGTAAGCGATGCGAGACTGCGATCACGCTCGGCGAATTTTTGTTGTAGTTCGGCCGTTAGCGGTGCGAGCGTTGGGTTGGCCGCACAGCCGGTAATAATCAGGGCAAGCAGTATGAGAGCAAACCCATGCTTCACAGACCAAAGCGCCGCATTACCGCGATGATGGATTTGTTGTCAGGCCAGGTTTTAAGGGCGCTTTTCAAGACATTAATTGCCTCGTCTTTTTTGCCCGCCGCAAACAACACTTCGCCCAGATGCGCGGCAACCTCCGAGTCTTGCGTGAGTTCCAGAGCTTGACGTAAATAGGTGATCGCCTCGTTATGGTTGCCGAGCCGGAATTGCACCCAACCCATGCTGTCGATAATTGCTGCGTCTTTCGGGTCCAGCGTCATCGCGCGCTGGATATAACTGAGGGCCTCGCTGTAACGGTTAGTGCGGTCGGCCAGTGTGTAGCCTAAGGTATTGAGCACCGGTGCATTATTCGGTTCGCGTTTGATGATGCTGGTCAGGTCGCGCTCCAGGATATCCAGTCGGTCGAGTTTTTCTGCCGTCAGCGCGCGGCTATAGAGCAGCTCTGAGTGACCAAGCCTTGCTTAGCCATCAAGGCGGCGGTACGCAGCCGCGCGTTAAGGTAAAACTCGCCGCTCGACACTTGGTCGTACCAGTCCATCGCTTCTTCGGCAAAATTGTTTTTCTCGGCGATTTGGCCCAAATAATAACTGGCCTCGAAGATGCGCTCGTGTAATTTCAGCAGTTGTAACAGCAGTTTTTCAGCATGGTCGTAGTGATTGGTTTGTAGCGCCAATAACGCTGTGGCGTAAAGAATGTCGCTATTTCCAGGTTCGCGTTCGACCAGCTTGCCGTATTGCGCATAGGCTTCATCGAAGCGTTTGATGTCCAGCAACAAACGCGCGTAAGCCATGCGCACGCTGGAATTATCCGCTAATGTCCCGTTGAGTGCGGTGTTATAAATACTCAGTGCCTCGTCGGTTTTATTCTGCATTTGTAAAATATGCGCACGCAGCACCAAGGCATCGGGCCAGTCCTTTTTCATGCGTAGCGCGGCATCAACTTGCTCAAGCGCCTGCGGCAAACGGTTGTAGCGTGCCGCAAGTTGGGAGTACGCCAGCAAAGCGTAGGGATCGTCGGCATGCTTGCGGGCGAGCTTATCCATGACTTCCAGTGCGGCGTCTTGATTTTTTTCGTGCGCAAGCTGGCTGGCAATGCGGAAATAACTTTGTTTGTTGTCGTTCAGCGCAGCCAAGAGAAATTCGAATTCCTTCATCGCTGCGTCTGATTTGCCCGAGCGCATCAAGCCGTTTGCCAGAAATTGGTGGGCTTCTAGATCCTTAGGGTTGCGCTCGACCCATAGCGTTGCCATTTCCACGCCGAGTTCAGCATTAAGAGCAACATCCGCGATGCGGGTGGCGCGTTCGACGACATCGAGCTCTTTGGATTCGCGTGCGGCTTTCGCATAAACCTGCAAGGCGGAATCAAGTTGTCCACGTTGCAACGCCACTTCGCCGACCAGCAGGCCGTACATGAGGTCGTCATCTTTTGAAGGTGTGGGGCTGGCGGGTTTGCTGGAGTGAAATACCGGCAGATCGTCCGACGTGGTTCGCGGCACAAACGAACCGCCGCAACCGGTTACAGTTAACGCGGTAAATATTAAGACCAAAGGAATAGTTTTCATCGACGCTTGTACGCTCTCATTTTGGGTAACGCTGTGATTCATATTAACGGCGTCGATGCTACCGGGTTGAGCCGGGCCGCAATCCGCGCCATGATTAACTCTGATCAACTTACGACATAGTTTGACCTGAAATTCGGAAATCGTTCTCAGATCACGTCAATCCGTGCTGGCCGACCTTGAGAAAAGGGTTCACAAGCATGCCGTTCAGAACGATATAATAGTGTCGTTTTCTGAAAAACTCCTTTGTTTTCATTTCTTGAATTAAGTCAGGCTGCGGTATAACGGTACTTATGGCATTACTCGCTCTTGGCATTAACCACAAAACCGCGCCGGTCGAAATCCGCGAAAAGGTCGCATTTGCACCGGATCGCCTGGCCGATGCGCTGCACGATTTGGTGTCGCGACCGCAGGTTACGGAAGCGGCCATCCTGTCGACGTGTAATCGCACCGAACTGTATTGCGGTTTAGACGACACCGATGGCCATGTGATTGTCGATTGGCTGAAAGAGTTCCATGCCTTAGGTGGTCACGACCTGCAACCTTTCGTCTATAACCATCCGGATCAACACGCGGTGCGCCACATGTTGCGCGTTGCCAGCGGCCTGGATTCCATGGTGTTGGGCGAGCCGCAAATCCTCGGCCAGATGAAGCAAGCATTCGCGACCGCCAGCAGCGCCGGTACCATCGGCAAGTTGCTCGGGCGTTTGTTTCAGCACACCTTTGCGGTGGCCAAACAAGTGCGTACCGATACTGCGATTGGTTCCAGCCCGGTATCAGTTGCGTTTGCTGCCGTGAGTTTGGCGAAGCAGATATTTTCTAATTTTCAGGACCACACCGTGTTGCTGATCGGTGCGGGCGAAACCATCGAGTTGACTGCGCGTCATCTTAAAGAAAGCGGTATCGGGCGCATGATTATCGCTAACCGCACCGTGGAACGCGCTCAAACGGTGGCGGCGGAATTCAATGCCTACGCGATTGCACTGACCGATCTTCCTAACCATCTGGCGGAAGCCGATATCGTGATTTCCTCCACCGCCAGCCCGTTGCCGATTTTGGGCAAGGGCGCAGTGGAAACCGCCCTGAAGCAACGTAAACACCGGCCTATATTAATGGTCGACATCGCGGTGCCGCGCGACATCGAGCCCGAAGTCAGTGAGCTGGAAGACGTGTATTTGTACACGGTCGACGACCTGCAAGAAATTATTCAGGAAGGCTTGAAGTCGCGCCAGGAAGCAGCCAAGCAAGCGGAAGAAATCATCGATACGCAGGTATCGCATTTCATGGGTTGGTTGAAGTCGCTGAATGCGGTGTCGACCATTCGCGCCTTTCGCGAAACTGCCGAAGCCTATCGCACTGCCGAGCTGGACAAGGCACAGCGGATGTTGGCTGCCGGAGTCGATCCCGCCAAAGTGCTCGAACAGTTGGCGAACAATCTCACCAATAAATTAATGCACAACCCCAGCGCGCAAATTCGCCAAGCAGGGTACGACGGCCGCATCGAACTCATCGACGCCGCGCGTGAACTGTTCAATCTCAAGCCTGAAAATTAATTTCCAGTGAAGCCTTCCATCCGCAGCAAGCTCGAGAAACTCTCCGAGCGCCTCGAAGAACTCAACGCGTTATTGTCGCAGCCCGAGGTCATTAATAATCAGGCGCCCGATACCGCTTTCTTTAAGATGACGGGCAGTCAACTCGATGGTTTCGCCCGCACCGATCAGCAACACGGTGTGGTCCTGAAAATTAGAAAATATCTGCTTCGCCAAAC
>JACQEQ010000223.1 GCA_016200445.1 Gammaproteobacteria bacterium
CACGAGTCCTTCATAAACTGCGGTGCGCTGGGTCGAGTCAAGCGTCGACGCCTGTTCGATTCCGAGCAACGCACCCAACGAAAAACACATTTTAACTTCGCCGGCGACATTAACGACGCCTTTCACAATACTGGAGTTGCGGTGCGGAATACTATGGATTGCGCGCCGCGTCTCGACTTGTTGCAGATAATTTACCGGCAATGAAAACCATTCGTCGCCGACGCGAAAAATAATAACGGTGAGGTGGTGCCCGGTATCGGCGTCTTTTTTGCGCGCCAGTAACCGCGTCCACTCCTGCTGATACTCAGGCGGCATCGGCCGCAGCAGCGCACGCTGTCCGGCGGCAATGTATTTATCGCAATTCCGGCAATGGATAACCTCCGCCAGCAGCGGACAACGCGGCCGCTCCCGGCCCCACACGCCGATGCTGTTCCAGCAATTAACGATCTTGGCGCTGGCTGTATTTTTACTGGGCGCTTGGCTAGACATTTATTCCGGCTTCTTCCTGCTCAATACACGGTTCGCGCGCAGCTGGAATTTTTTAGCGCTATCGGCATCGCCGTAGCGCACCAGATGCAGGGCCAGATGAATCATGGCCTCGTAATGATTGGGGTCGAGATACACCGCTTTTTTAAATAACTCGGCGACCAACGGGTGCTTGCCTTCCGCTTCGCGGATCAAGCCAAGTAGATAGTAGGCCTGTGCCGAGGCCGGATGTTGACGTAAATAGTTTTCGCACAATGCGCCCGCTTCGCGCAATTCGCCGCGATTCGCCAGACGTGCCGCATCGCGCAGCACCGCCGCAT
Source organism: Gammaproteobacteria bacterium (assembly GCA_016200445.1). Classification (GTDB taxonomy): domain Bacteria; phylum Pseudomonadota; class Gammaproteobacteria; order SG8-11; family SG8-11; genus UBA6921. Next base: position 807 of record JACQEQ010000223.1, read on the forward strand.
CGGTTTGCGGCAACTGATCGGCGCGCTTGAGCTCGACAGTTTCCAAAAATTCCAGGCTCGGCTTGGCACGCGGCGGCGCTGGCGCAGGTTTCTTTAGCGTAGCGGGTGGCGGAGCCGCAACCGCAAACCGCGTACTCGCCTTGACCGGCTTGGCATGTGCCAGTTTGTTGTAGGAAAACGAACGCGCGTACTCAGAACGGGTAAAATTGTTGCGCAGAAAATCCGGAGTCTCTGCATGCCCGATCAACATCAAGCCATCCTCAGCTAACATCGTATGAAATTTTTGCATCGCGGCGTTCTGCGTGTCGCGATCGAAATAAATCAGTAAATTCCGGCAAAAAATTACATCGTAGATTTGTCCGCCGACACCGAAATATTTATCCAGCAGATTACCCTGCTGAAAATTTACCGCGTTGCGCAACTTGTCGTTTAACACATAGATGCCGCCGACCAAGTCGAAATACTGGTCGCGGAATTCGTTCTCTTTATTGCGAAACGAGTTACGCCCGTAGACGCCGCGCTTAGCCTTGGTGAGCAAACGTTGACTGATATCGAACGCATCGATCTGATATTCGTTCGGCTGCAACCCAACCTGATCCAGGGCCATGGCAATGGTGTAGGGCTCTTCGCCGGTCGAACAGGGCATGCTCAAGACCTGGAGTTTTTTTCCATTGGCGCGGCCCTGCCAGCGCGTAGTAGCGAACTGTTGCACGGCCGTAAACGATGCAGGATTCCGAAAAAACCAGGTTTCCGGCACGATGACTTCGTCGATCAGCTCGCGCAGCTCGTCCGGCTGCCGCAGCTTCAGGCTATACGCATGCACGTCGTGAATCTCTAACGACTTCATGCGTTGCCGCACTGCACGTTCAAGATTCGATGCTCCCACCGAGCCGACATTCAGCCCAATGGTTTGCTTTAACAAATCTTTGATGGCTTTGAGCGACATAGGTGTTAGAACAATAGCGCCTGAACTTCAGTGGGTAGCAAAGCGTCAACCTCGACACGCTGCACCAGATGGTCGCGATAGGTTATCACCTCACGCAGATACGGTGCGGAGGCATGCAACAAGGTACTGGGACGAAACTCCTCGGCTTTACATTGCATGGTGTCGGTCACCTGCTCTGCCAATAGGCCTAATACGCGTTTACCGGAACCTGCGGTCAGGTACTGTACCAGCACGATCCGGCTGCCGAACACCGGCGCGCATTTCGTGTCGTGCAGCAGCATACAAAGGTCAAGCACCGGCACGCTATCGCCGCGATAATTGAGCAATCCGGCAACATACTCCGGCGCCTTGGGAATGGAACGTAATTTAACCCTGGGAACGACTTCAACCACTTCGCGTACATCGACCGCGTAGCTTTCCTCTTTAACATGGAACAGTAAGTACAACATCGATACGCACTCCCTGATTCACCCTCATCAGTTGAGAAGGGGAGAAAACTACTCCAGCTCCTTACGCACCTTAAACTTGGTCACCCCGTTTTGCAGATTATGTGCGGCATCGTTAAGCCGCTCGATCGCCGAGTTGGACTGGCGAATCGAATCGGCGGTGTGCTGGGCCGATTCGTTGAGCACCATCATCGACTGATGGATATGCTGCGCGCCCTGCGCCTGCAAATGCATGCTCTGATGCACCGACTCGAAACGCGGGCGTAACTCCTGCACCTGGTCGATCACCTGGGCCAGCTGCCGGCTCACTTGCGTCACATCGTCCACACTGCGCCGTACTTGGTCGGAGAATTTTTCCATGCTCATGACGCCGGCAGAGACCGCGCTTTGCATTTCTTTCACCGACTGTTCGATATCGAGGGTTGCAACCGCAGTTTGATCGGCCAGGCGGCGAATTTCACGCGCCACCACCGCAAAACCAAAACCATACTCACCGGCTTTTTCAGCTTCAATCGCCGCATTGAGCGACAGCAAGTTGGTTTGGTCGGCAACTTTGTTGATGGTGGTTACTACCATCCCGATGTTGCCGGCCTTCTCACTGAGAATTTCCAGTTTGGCGCCAATCGAGCCGGAAGCATCCACGATCTGTCCCATGGTGGTTTGCATGCGCGTCAACCCCGCCTGTCCTTGCGTTGCGGAGCGCGCCGCCACTTCAGCAATACCTGCCACCTCCTGCATGGTTTTTTCCAGTTCTTTCGAGGTTGCGGATATTTGTGTTGCGGTCGCGACAATTTCGTTGGTGGTCGCCGCTTGTTCGGCGGCGGTTGCATCTTGCTGCTTGGACGTTGCGGCAATCTCGGTCGTCGACGAGGCCACTTGAATACCGGAACGCTGCACCTGTGCCACCAAGTTGCTCAGATTGTCCACCATGCGTTGCACGCCACTGGCTAACTGTCCAATCGCGTCGTGGTTTGCAATGGAGATGCGCCCCGTCAGATTGCCCTCGGCCGCCTTGGTGACCACACCCAGGATTTCATCCACCTGGTGGCGCAAGGTTTCCACCGCCGCGCGTTTTTCTTCGATGGAATTACGAATGTAGGTGATCATGATCTGCAAATTGCCGGCAAGTTCGCCGATTGCATCCTTGCCATTAAAACCTACGTCGACATCATAGTCGCCGTCGGTCACTTTATGGATCACCTCCAGCAAGCGGCTAACTTTGGCGCGCAACTCCTCGGCCGAATCGTGCTCGCGCTTGGCGCCGATCATGATATTTTCCGCCAAAGTGTTGAATGCCGCCGCCAGCCGCCCGACCCAGAGACCGAACGCGTTGTTGCACATGATGAACGTGGCGCCCCGCGGCATCAGGCTCTCCATCGACGCCTCAGTCAACTTCCCGTTGAAGAACACGGGATCGGTCTTCTTCGGCTGATAGAA
>JACQEQ010000211.1 GCA_016200445.1 Gammaproteobacteria bacterium
ACCACTGCGGAGCAGTTGACGGATACCCAACGACTACGCGCCATCCTCGCCCGTGCGTTCGAGAAATTTATGCTCGCAACAGCGGGGCCGCCGGTCCTGTTGGCAAACGAGACTGCGGGTTAACTGCCGTTTTTAGGTTTATTCCTCATGCTGCTTTTGGAAGGCGTATTCAAAATCCACTCGCGCAAAACGCCGTAAACCATTAATGGAAGCAGATCGGGATCAATTGCTCTGTCGATGATTTTTGGCTGCTTGGTCATGACGCGCTAGTTGCGATAAAGTCGATGTGTCAACACTAAGCACAAAGAGATTGAGATGCCACTTAAGCTTCCATGAATAAATCGTCAGGTAATGACCGTTGCTGCTGGGGGAGTAATGTTTCGATAAAAATGTAAAGATAGGTTCCGGACTTAGTCGGACTTAGTATTGTTGAGCAATTTCGAAGATTGACTGGACGACCTTTGCCATTCGACGGTAATCCAATTTTTCGAAGGTATCGCCTGCGCGGTGATAATTTTCGTTCCTGTAGAACGCCGTGTCCGTAACCATTAGTGCAGGGAATCCTAAATTCCAATAGCTTCGATGATCGGAGAAATCGACGCCCGGAATAAAGCTTGGCGCGTTGATGGAGAAAACAGGCAGGTCGGTAGCGCCGGACATCAGCGCCTTCGCTTTTCGAACAGCGCGGAACCCGTCGAGTCTGCCAACCAATGCAATGAAATTGCCTCGTTCAGGATAGAGAAAGCCCATCCCTGGCACCGGAAAACTTTGGGTGTCTGCGTCGTCGCTAAAAAACCCGATCATTTCGAGCGATAACATAAGTTGGATGTTGCGGTTCGCTTCGACAAGCGAACGAGCATGCCAGACACTGCCCATATGTTCGGTACGAAAGTGTGGCGGTTCCTCAAGCGTATAGGCGACGAGTTCTACTGAGCGCGATGGCAATTTTTGGTGAAGCAGGTGCGCGAGCTCGATCAACCCTGCAACTCCGCTGGCGTTGTCATCCGCCCCTGGAGTATGCGTATCGAAATCGAAGCCCAAAGGGTACTTGGCACCTTCGCTTGCGTCTCCATGCGAATCGTAATGAGCACCGATCACTAACAACGGGCCCGATGTGGGCCCGAAGCGGCCAATGATATTTTTGTACGTGGATTCCTGAACGCTCACTTCTTGTATCGCGACGTCCGCCCCCGCGCTGATGAATTCATCGCGAATGTATTGACCTGCCCGCTCAATGTTCCGTAACTGATCAAAACTGCGCGGGTAGAGTTCTGCGGACAAGTGTTTTACATGCGCTTCAAGTCGTGTGGGATTCACCTCTGGCGGTTGTGACGAGATGGAGGCGACGAACGGCTGTGTAACGAAGCCGATGATGGCGATGATCAAGCAGGCGACCATAACCAGAGTCAGGAGGCCAGCTAACAGCACTGGAGTTAAGTTAGGAGGAATTTTGCGCACGGAGTAATGAAATAGCGAGTATACAAATGAATTCCGATTGAGATACGAGCAATGACCAACATTAGGTAGTTGTAATAAAAGGAAGCTGTTGTCGACATAAAGCGTGTGGCGCAAAAAATTTACCGGAGTGCAATAGCACCACTTACGTACCAATCAAGGTGAATTTACTGCCTTACACATTGTTACTACACAAGCTTTGCAGGGCAACAACAACATGTTGATGCGGTCAATTGTTGACTAAATTAAAAATTATCGCAGTCGGCCCTCATAATTCTGGGCATGTTTCAAAAAAATATCGGCGATTACTTCACCTAATCTTACTGGGACCGCATTGCCAATGAGTCTGCCTAGGGAGCTGAATTTGACACGGTCACCCTTTTTCACAAACACATAGTTTCTAGGAAAAGTTTGTAGCATTGAAGCTTCACGCAGTGTGATAGCACGATGTTGTTCCGGGTGTCCGAAACGTCCATTGCCGTAACCAAAGCACTGTGTGGTTATTGTCGGCGCAGGTTCGTCCCATTCCATTCGTCCATAAACACTGGGATAGGTATCACCCGTACTCTTACGATGACATGCGGCACGCAGTGACGGTTTCCAATCGCGCCAAGTTCCTCCTGGGCGAGACGCCTTGATTCTTTCCAAGTTCAGCGCACTAAGCTTACAAGCAACATGCAGAGGATCTTTTTGGTCCATTTCTCCTGCTGTAAGGGGAGGAAGGTGCGAGATTGTGTCGCGTACAGTCGCAGCCCTACCATTGGAAGTTGGCAAAGAAAGACCCTCTGGCCCCAATCTTGACGCGAGTAATACAAGGCGCTTACGGGTTTGAGGGACACCTATGCTGGAACAATCAAGGGCACTCCACACGAGGTGGTAGCCCTCCAACGCACTTAGGAATTTCTGAAATACTGGATGCTGCTCTACCTGCGGCACATTCTCCATCGTGACAAAGTGAGGACGGACTTCTCGAACAAGACGGCCGAAACTGGCAACCAATTCCCAATCCGAATTCCTTCCGCGTTTGCGATCGCTGCGGCTATATGTCGAGAAGGGCTGGCAAGGGGCGCAGCCTGCAAGAAGTGTAAATCGCGCTTTGCCCAGCAATTTGGATACCGAGGCACCTGTTAGATCTTTAACATCTTGCTCTAAGAATAATGCACGGGAGTTGTTCGCTTCGTATGGATAACGACAAGCCCCATCTAAATCAATGCCGGCAACTACATTCACACCGCCGCGAATCAAGCCATGTGTTAGTCCGCCGACTCCGCAAAACAAATCAATCGCCTTGATACGACTGGAGCCTATGACTCTACTCATATTGGAATTACCGTGGGGCGCTTCGTAGGGACAAGATACTCATAACTATCAATAAAAATTCCGAACGCATTAACAACTTCTCGCAAGTACGCTGCTGCTGTCTTCACGAGATTGCTTAATTCATCAACAGTGAGGTTTTCGCCACACTCCGAGAATGAAATGCTGCCGTGAGCCAAAGAGTTGCGAAGTTTTTTGACGAGAGCCAACGGCCCAAGCTCGTCCCTGAACGGATGTTTAATTTCTTTGTAGATTTCCGGACTAACGATTAGTTGGAAGCCTAGACGGGCAGCTATATCCTTTATCGCTGAATCGTCCCAACTTCCTCCGCTCTTTTCGACCTTGAAGCCATTGACTGGAAGTGACTCCACAAGATGACCGCACAGGGTCAACGCGCTCTCCAACCGTTTCTCAGAGGTCAGATCGACATGTGTGCGAGCCATCACGCGCACCCATTCGCGTCTCAACTCAGTTGTAAGGTCGCCAGGCAACCAAGAGCCCCCCTTGAGAGCTGCTTCGGTCACGCCGTTTAAACACCTAACAACAGTCGACTCGACTAAATTGTAAAGTTGCAAAAATACTCCTGAGTAAAGGATGCGCTGCTGCTGCGTGGTAATTAAAGGTCCCGAGTGCCCCAGGCGAGGCAGCCCTGATCCCGCAGCAGTTTCAACATTTTTTAGGAATTCGAGATAGGTTTCGATTTCCTGTAAGCGTTCTTCAAACGCTAAGCTCAAGTCTTCCATTTTCAACCTTCAATCAGACGGTCGCGGACAAAATTCATACGTCCCCTGAGACGTGCAACCGCATTCGCACCATCCGCACCAGTAATATCAGAAAACGCTTTTTCAGAAATCCATTTTTGGACATTCGGGTTGTTATTACGGAGTTCTGGTTTCTGGCTAATTGCGAGGTAGCTGCCTATGGCGATTGCTTCAAACCTTGCGCGTGGGGTTGCTGTTCCTTTTGCGGCTTTACGAAACCCCCATGGAAAAACCTTCTTAACAAATTCCATCGTATCTAGGAAGCGCTGCCTATACGTGGCAAGGAGACTTGCGTCTTGCTCGAAGTCAGTATTCTTTCTCTTCACATAGGCAAACAGGAACTCTGCAGGGCGATCTTTGTAACCGTCAACCCCGTCTCCATAAGCGAAGAAACGGGTAACTAATTCTTCTCGCTGACGCTCTAGTACGAAGGGAGACCCCCCGGCTCTGCCGGGGTGGCAGTAGTAGTTTGACATTTACTGAAGTCCATCGGTGAAACTCCGCGCGTGAGCCGCCAAGCACATGCGAAAGGAGAATCACCGATGAGAGAAGTAGAAAACC
>JACQEQ010000212.1 GCA_016200445.1 Gammaproteobacteria bacterium
GGGGACGCGCGTTGCCGCCGGGTGTGAGCGCACATGATGGCGTGGCCGCATTTCCCGTCAATCGAATCCGGCGCAGAACATCATGAAATACGGCTATTTTATTACCGGTACCGACACCGGCGCGGGCAAGACACGTATCTCTACTGCGTTGCTCGCTGCATTCAACGCGCGCGGATTTACTACCGCAGCGATGAAGCCCGTCGCGACCGGTTGTTTCAACACCATAGAGGGTTTGCGTAACGACGACGCACTGCGCTTGCAACAACACGCCTCGCTTCCACTGAGCTACGAACAAATTAATCCGTACGCATTTGCCCCCGCGATTGCCCCGCACCTTGCAGCCGAGCAAGCTGGGCGGGTGATCGACATGGACCGCATCAAACACACCTTTGGTGCCGTGGCGGTGCGTGCCGACGTGGTGATTGTGGAAGGAGTGGGCGGTTGGTTGGTGCCGCTCAATCGCGACGCCACAATTGCAGGTCTGGCAAAATCAATTGGGTTGCCGGTGATACTCGTGGTCGCCATCCGCCTGGGTTGCTTGAATCACGCGTTGCTCAGCACCGAGAGCATCGAACAATCGGACCTTCCGTTTGCGGGCTGGATTGCCAACCTCGTCGATCCTGCGATGCTATGCATCGATGAAAACATCGAAGCTCTCCGCGAGCGTATTGCAGCTCCGTGGCTGGGTAGTGTTCCATGGAATCCGCAAGCGACAGCAACTGAGGACGCACAGCAGTTGCGCTTGCCGTTGCGGGGTGCAAATTCTTAGCCCCGAATTTCACTCATTTTCGTTGGCGACCCAGCGCGTCAGTTTGAGAATTCGCGGGATACGCTGCAGCGAGAAAAAGACAATAACTGAACCCACTGACAGTAACACCAAATAAAGGACCTGGATTGCAGAAAAAGTATTCGGGCTTGATTGGCCGTAGGAGATCGCCCCGAACATGGTAAATATTCCGCCTAACCCGGCACCGAGAATATGAAAAGTAAAGTCGACGGTCGACAGTTTCTTGCGGGTGAAGTTTTTCATAGCAAACGCCAGGACCACGCCGTGCTGCAACTCACCACCGATCAACACCTCATCGCCCGCTTTCGCCGCAGTCGATAAATCACGGTGCAACCGCACCGGCATCTCGCCCACACGGCAGGTGACTTGCGCGCTTTTTTCGACGACAGCCAGATCAGACACGATACCGCGTACCAGTTTCAATTCCACATCAGCCTCCGCATACACCTTGGTCGTGAAGATAAATTCTGCGGAGGCAAGCATACACTCACGCGCCTGCGACTACTTAAAAAACATAGCAATTAGCAGCTTGCCAAACAGGGCCGTCAGCGTACCGAAACGCCGGGGTGTACGGCATTTCGTAACGCGAAGCGCGCGCCAATACGAGAGAGAAAATTATCTTCCATACTGCCCCGTGAAGCTTGCTTTGCTAATAGCGTTCATGTTGACCATGAAGCCGGTGAGCGCGGCGCTTGTATTGGGCGAAAGCTCCAGTTTGTCGACGCTCAGAGCATAAATCGTGAAGTTATAGTGATGGGGTTTGTCTCCGGCCGGCGGACACGGGCCGCCCCAGCCCGGCACACCAAAGTCGGTATTGATTTGGCGCGCACCGGCCGGCAATGCCCGGCCATTCGCTGTGCCAGCACCCTGTACCAAGCCGCTACTTGTGGTTGGGATGTTGACCACAACCCAATGCCAAAACCCGGCGCCACCGGTTGGCGCGTCGGGGTCGTGCACCATCAGAGCAAAGCTCTTAGCGGCGGCGGGTGGATTTTTCCAGCTGATCTCGGGCGAGAGGTTTTCGCCGGTGCAGCCAAAGCCGTTGAACGCGAATTTTTGCGCGATGCTCGCGTTGGGTTGGATATCGGCGCTGCTGGCTTCGAAGCTTTGCGCGTTGACGGTTAATGACATTACGACGACGGGGGTAGCTAAAAGCAGGTGCTTGATCATGATGTTCTCCATTGCGAATTTGATTGCCCCTCATCCCAGCCTTCTCCTAAAGGGAGAAGGGGTCAAAGCGGCGTGTTAAGTGCTGTTAAAAGCTTTAACGGCAGTTCACGCGGCGGATTTTTTGGGTACGGCGCCGAGTGCCTCCAGCACGTGTTGCGCTACCAATGCCGACGACATCGGGTTCTGACCGGTGATCAAATTGCCGTCGCGCACCGCGAAGGCGTGCCAGTTGTCGGCTTTTTCGAATAGTCCGCCTTGCTCGCGCAAACGAGTTTCCAGCGCGAACGGCACGACCTGAGTTAAACCGGCGGCAGTCTCTTCGGCGTTGGTGAACGCGTTGATGCGCTTGCCGTGAAAAATGGATTTACCGTCGGCCCGTTTCGCGGTGACCAGCCCGGCCGGGCCATGACATACCGCCGCGATGATCTTGTCGGCTCGAAATGCGCTCTCGACGCAAAGTGTCACGCCTGGGTCCTTCGGCAAGTCCCACATGGTGCCGTGGCCGCCAGGGAAAAAGAGGGCGTCAAAACTTGCTGCATCCACCTGGGCTGTGGTGAGTGTTGCGGCACATCGGCGTTGCGCGCCGGCATCGGCTAAAAAGCGTTCGACCTGTGCGCCATTCTCGCCCTTGGGTTTGATGCTCGCGGGGTCAAAAGGCACGGCACCACCCTTGGGTGAAGCGAGTTCGACGCTGAGTCCAGCATCGATGAATGCGTAATAGGGAACGGCAAGTTCCTCGGCCCAGATGCCGGTGGCTTTGCCGCTGTCGCCCAGCTTGGCGTTCGACGTCACGATCATCAGTACGCGTTTGTTCATGGGGGTTCCTCGTTCGTTGGTGAGTGGTTGGGCGCGAATGCTTTGCCCGTGGTAGGACTGTATTGATCCAGCCAGCGGCGATAAAGTAGCGCTCCGGCAATTTAATAATTACGCGATGTAAACAATGACGAGTCGCAACTTTGGCCCGGTGCTGTTAGGCAGCATCGAACTGTTCTGCAAAGCTGCCGAGCTGGGTAATTTCACGGCGGCGGCGGAAGCGCTGGGCGTCACCCCGGCAGCGGTCAGCCGTTCGGTCGGGCGGCTCGAAGCGCGTCTGGGGTTACGCTTGTTCGTGCGCACCACGCGCCGGGTCGCACTGACCGACGATGGGTGCGTGTACTTCGAACAATGCCGCGAAGCGCTGGCGCAAATTGAATTGGCCGAGCGTGCCATCACCGAACATCAAGTCGTGCCCAGCGGCGTGTTGCGCATCAGCGTGCCTACCGCCTACGGCCATTACCGCGTGCTGCCGTGTTTGCCGAAATTTGCCGCGCTGTACCCGCTGATCAAAATCGACATCCATGTTTCTAACCGCATCGTCGACTTTGTGGAAGAGGGGTACGATCTTGCCATTCGCATGGGCGAGCAGCAGGACTCGCGTCTGATCGTGCGCAAGCTGGAAGATGCAAAGCTGGGTGTATTCGCGTCACCGGCCTATCTCAAACGCTGCGGTGTGCCGAAAAATCTGGATGAATTACGTCAGCACGACTGCGTGCAATTCATCCTCCCCAGTACTGGTCGTCCGATGGCGTGGATCTTCCGGGACGGCGGCGCCGACGTGGATTTTGCATTTGATAGTCAGGTGCGCGTGCAGCAAGATTTGCTGGGTTGCGTGACCTATGCACGCGCTGGGGGCGGGTGTTTTCAGATTTATCATCACGTCGCGCAGGACGATGTCGCGCGCGGCGATCTGGTTGAAGTGCTACACGCTTACAGTGGGCGAACCCGTCCATTTTCGATTGTGTATCCGCAGAACCGGCATCTCTCGGCGAAAGTCAGGGCGTTTGTCGACTTCATCGTGCAGGAAGTGCGCGCGGTTACATCCTCAGTCTAATTCGAAGCGAGACTAGGCGCTGCGCAGCAGACAGTGCGGTAGCACGGCAAGGCAGCGGCAACGACGTATCGCTTCTACATAAAACAGCGTACCGTGATCTGGATCGAAGGCACTTTCGTAATGATGGCTCGCGTGGCCCAAAATGCTCCGTGCGTCACCAGCGATATGCGCAAAAGGGTCGTTAGAATGCACCAGCATGGTCAGCGGCGTGTTGTGCTTACCGAACAGTACTGTTCCTGCGTTACCGCTGATGCCCACGAAACTGTCGCTACCGCCGAATGAGCTGGTGTTACCGCCTGCTTCATGGCCGCCGCCGCCCATATTGTCGAGATCGACCCCCGATTCGATTTGCCAAAACAAACGGGCCGATTCATTTAGTTGTTGATTACCACGCACTCCCAAAATACTGCCATGGCTCGATAGCATAATTGTCTCTGGGACCCCGGCTCCCGCATCGCTATAGCCCAAGGCCATGTACAACTTGCCGTAAATTTCGATGGCGTTGTCACCGGTGCGCACGTTGCCGGTCTCGGTGCCGTGGGTGTGCTCTTCACCCTTGGACGCAAAGGCATCGTGCCCGTGGATATGGCCGTTGTCGGCAAATAGGGGTGTATTTATCGCTACTGAGACTAGGGCGGCGAATGCCGACTTTTGAAAGGCAAATCTCATCTGCTTCCTCACTTTACGGGTATCGTTTGAGGTGGCAGATGTTAGAGGAAGATATCCACTGTGCACATGCGTCATAATGTCGCAGGGCGGGATGTCGAGAACGGTGGACGCGTTGTGAAAAAAATTCGTAGCACATAACGGACGAGGGCCGCAAAGGCGGCCCTCGTCAAACCTCAACAACCAAAGTTTACGCCTCTAAAGTAGCCTTCAATTTTTTCATCGCATTATTTTCCAGTTGCCGGATACGTTCTGCCGACACCTGGTACTTGTCAGCCAAATCTTGCAGCGTGAGTTTATCGTCGGCCAGCCAGCGATGCTGCAAAATATCCCGGCTGCGTTCATCAAGCGTAACCAGCGCATGATGCAGACGTTCGTTGCTGCGATCTTCCCACTGCGATTTTTCCAGCACCGTGGCCGGGTCGTGCCGCAGATCTTGCAGATACGCCGCAGGCGCCATCGACGCGTTATCGTCGTCGACATCGGCATGCGCGTCGAAGGCGGTGTCGTGGCCGCTCAAGCGCGATTCCATTTCCATCACGGTTTCCGCCGGCACGCCCAGGTCAGCGGCGATGGCATCGACTTCCGCTTTATTCATCCAGCCGAGGCGCTTCTTCGCACCGCGTAAATTAAAGAACAATTTGCGTTGCGCCTTGGTGGTGGCCACTTTGACGATGCGCCAGTTGCGCAGAATGTACTCGTGCATTTCAGCGCGAATCCAATGCACCGCAAACGACACCAGCCGCACGTTCATGCTCGGGTCGAAACGCTTGACCGCTTTCATCAAGCCGATGTTGCCTTCTTGCACCAGATCAGCTTGCGGCAATCCGTAACCACTATAGCCACGCGCGATATGCACGACGAAACGCAGGTGCGACAACACCAGCTTTTGCGCCGCCATTAAATCTTGATCACGCTGCCAACGCACTGCCAGCTCATGTTCTTCCGCGCTGGTGAGAATCGGCACTTGATTAATAGCGCGCAGATAGCTGTCTAAGCCACCGGCAAGAGAGGGGACGAGAGTCATGGATTTGCGCATAGTCGATTCCTTGAGACTGGTTTCTGTTTATACCAAACGAAGTTTAGCACTCGTGTTTTAAGAGTGCTAATCGGCAAAAAGGTTCTGAGATTTAGACGTTTTTGTTGCGTGGGAATAAAGCCTGGAACAACACATAAGGCACAGTTAAGGCAGAGGTGGCGTATCTCAGCCTGCTCGCGTGTCGCGATATGCTCTTCATCGCCTGGCACGCACAGACCAAGCAACATGCCTTCTCGTTCAGAACCGACACATCCATCTGCGACGGTGGAACTTTTGTGCAGCAGTCGATTTCTTTCAGCCCGCTATTGGGCGGTGAAGAATCTTTCCATGTCCAAGGCAGAAGTAGTTTTTGCATAAAAAACGGCGGCAATGCTGGCGGCTTTTCCGAGGGAACTGCCAGCACCACACGGCTGATGCATGAAGATCTGGCCATCTTCAATGCAAGGCGCCGCCATCATCGCTGGCGTGCCGATTGTTGGTATGTGCGCGGAGCGAAAAATATTCTGGCCGCGTCGATTTTGCATCCGCTGGTTCGTCGTGTAGATAGAGCCCTACCCCAGCCGTTTAAAACCGGCCGGAAACCCGGCTCCAAACCCAAAACCACTAAGGAGATACGACCATGCGATGCATAGTGTTTGTAAAAGCCGACAAGAACACGGAAGCGGGCGTCATGCCGGACGAGAAACTGCTAACCGAAATGGGAAAATTCAATGAAGAACTGGTGAAAGCCGGCGTGATGCTCGCGGGTGAGGGATTGCACCCAAGCTCAAAGGGCGCGCGCGTGAAATTTTCCGGCACGAAGCGGATGGTTGTCGATGGGCCGTTTGCCGAGACCAAGGAGCTGATCGCCGGCTTTTGGATTTGGAACGTGAAATCTCTGCAAGACGCCATCGACTGGGCCAAGCGTTGCCCCAATCCCACGGGTGCGGAGTCCGAGCTCGAAATTCGCCCGGTGTTCGAGGCGGAGGATTTCGGTGCCGAGTTCACGCCCGAACTCCGTGAGCAGGAAGAGCGCTTACGCGCCCAAATCGAGAAACAGAAGACGCAGTGACGCCAACTACTTTGTAAGGAGATAGCCAATGCGATTCATGATGCTGATGATCCCGAAAGGATATGAGACCGCCGCGCCCGGCACGCTGCCGGACACCAAAGCGGTGGCCGCGATGATGAAGTACAACGCGACGTTGCAAAAAGCAGGGGTGTTGCTGGCGCTCGACGGCTTGCACCCGCCGTCGATGGGCGCGCGCGTTACCTTTCCCGGCGGTAAAGCCAAGGTGACCGATGGACCTTTCGCCGAGGCCAAGGAGGTGCTGGGCGGCTACTGGATGATTCAAGTGAAGTCTCGGGAAGAAGCCATTGAATGGGCTTCGCGCTGCCCCGGTTCGGAAAACGAAACCATCGAGATTCGCCAGGTGCAGGAGATGGCGGATTTCCCGGCAGCAGTTCAGAAAGTCGTCGCCGGGTATCCCGGCATGCCGCAAAAATCCAGGTCGTGACATTCGGATTCCGGCACGCTTTAATGCTTGCGCTAGGGGATTGATGATGGTGTGATCGGTCGTCATGACGACGACCGACACCCATCGCGCGATTGATGCTGTCTGGCGGATTGAATCCGCCAAGCTGATTGCTGGTCTTGCGCGCATCGTGCGCGATGTCGGTGTGGCCGAAGAACTCGCGCAAGACGCGCTGGTGATCGCGCTCGAGCAATGGCCGCACACCGGCGTGCCGGACAACCCCGGCGCCTGGCTCATGGCCACCGCCAAACATCGTGCGCTCGACCGGCTGCGGCGCGGCAAGATGATCGAGCGCAAGCACGAAGAATTGGGCCGCGAACTCGAATCCGAGCAGGAGGTCGCCGTGGCCAATTTCGATGCCGCGCCCGACGAGGATATCGGCGACGACTTGCTGCGCCTGATGTTCACCGCCTGCCATCCGGTACTGACGCCGGAAGCACGTGCCGCACTCACGTTGCGCGTGCTCGGCGGCCTGACCACGGACGAAATCGCACGCGCGTTCCTCGTTCCAGAACCAACCATCGCCCAGCGCATTGTCCGCGCCAAGCGCGCCCTCGCCGACGCGCGCGTGCCGTTTGAGATTCCCGGTAAAGACGCACTCGCCGCGCGCCTGTCGTCGGTGCTTGAGGTGCTCTATCTGGTCTTTAACGAAGGCTACGCGGCGACCGCCGGTGATGACTGGATGCGACCGGCGCTGTGTGAAGACGCGCTGCGCCTGGGCCGCATCCTCGCCGAACTCGTTCCACAGGAGCCCGAAGTCCACGCCCTCGTGGCGCTGATGGAAATCCAAGCGTCGCGCGCGGGCGCGCGCATCGATTCGTCGGGTGCGCCCATTCTGCTGCTCGATCAAGACCGCGCGCGCTGGGACCAACTCCTCATTCGCCGGGGCCTTGCGGCGCTTGCACGCGCCGAAACGCTCGGCGGCGCGCATGGACTTTATGCACTGCAAGCCGCCATCGCGGCCTGCCACGCGCGCGCACGTACGGCGGCGGAAACGGATTGGACAGACATCGCAACGCGCTACGCGACACTCGCCCGGTGCGCGCCCTCCCCCATCGTGGAACTGAATCGCGCAGTGGCGGTTGCGATGGCATTTGGTCCCGCAGCAGGCCTCGAACTCGTGGAGGTACTGACCGCAGAACCGTCGCTCAAGGGCTACCACCTGTTGCCCAGCGTGCGCGGCGACCTGCTTGCCAAGCTCTGGCGCCACGACGAGGCGCGCGCGGAATTTGAGCGCGCGGCAGCGCTCACGCGCAACACCCGGGAGCGCGAACTGTTGCGTGCTCGCGCCGCAGCATGTGCGGGTGGGCCGCAGAGCATAAAGGGAATATAAAGCGAGTGGAATGCTGGGTTGATCAACCCAGCATTCGTGAAATCGTCGTGGTCATTGCTGATTATATCAACCCAGCCTACGGACCTCGCTTAAAAAAATAGGGCGCGACTAAATCAGGGATGCTCGCGCAGAAATCGTGTGATCTCATTGAGCGCCGCGCGTGTGTGGCCCACGAGCAAATGTCCGCCGCTCGGAAATCCGAGAAAGCGCGCACCGGGAATCTGCGACACGGTGTAGCGCGCGGCGTTGTAGGTGTCGTAGCCGTCATCCTCGGCGCTGATCGCCAAGGTCGGCGCGTGGATGTTTTCGAGCGGATAACGTTCCAGCGACGTCATCACCTTTGTCTCGTTCAGCAAACCGATCCGGCGCGGTGCAACCGGCAAGATGTGCTCGCGCACCACCGCCACCTCGGCCTGTTCTTCTGCGCTGGCCGTGGCGACCAGTGCCGGATCGGTGGCCAGCACGAGGCGCGTCATGGTCTCGGGTGCAAAGCGGATCGCCGCCCAAAAAATAAAATCGGAGCGCAACGCCGTGTCGCGCAAAAATACCATCGTCGGTGACGCCACCACGTTCGCATCGCCGCCGTGCCCCGGGTAATACGCACCGGGAACCACAAGCACCAACGCTGCTGTGCGCTGCGGATACCGAATCGCAAATTGTAACGATGACGGCCCTCCGGCCGACATGCCGATGACCGCAACGCGCGTGAGATGCAGCGCGTCCAGTAAGCATGCGTGTGCGTCAGCTTGTGCAGCGGGCGCTGCGTCTTCAGGCAACGGCGTGCGCAAATAGCCGAAGCGCGACACTGCGATCACGCTGAATCCCTGCCGCGTTAACGGCATCCCGAAGTCGAGTCCTTGATCGAATCCGCCGCCCGCGCCGTGCACCACCAGTACTGGCGCTCCTTCACCCGCCGCCGCGTATTCAATCGGCCCGCACGCCGTCTGTGCGATCTGGCTACCACTGGAAATGCGCGCCCGCGCCGCTTGAATGTCGCGCTGGTACATCACGCCGACCACAACACACGCGACCAGGAAAACACCGGGCATAGTCAAGAGTGCAAATCGAATCCGGCGTTTTGTCATAGATGTATCCGGCTCGTCAGAACATCACCCGGCGACGGTCGTCGCAGCGCTCGTCCAGCGAGTCAGTGGATGCTGATGAACTCGTCACTGTCATTCCAGCGCATGCGGGAATTTAGCTGCGGATGCGAAGCGTAAGACCTTTCAGAAAATTTCTCAGGAATTGATCGCCGCAGTGACGATAATTTTTGTGGCCCTCTTTGCGCAATAGCGCACTCAGTTCAGGCTTAGAAATTTTAAAACCCGCCGCGTCCATAATCGAATTCAGATCGTCTTCTTTAAGTTCGAAAGCAACGCGCAGTTTTTTCAACGCCAGATTGTTACTGTTCGAGCGGATAGTGCTCTCTGATAAAGCCGTGCGTTCAGCTTGAGCTTTCTCGTTTTTTCCACGCCTGAAAATGATCAAGCCATCGAGAAATTGCGCCAGGCTGATGGCCGGGCACTCGACATAACCTTCTTCACCTTCCTTTTTTAACCAGCTTGCCACCTCTTGCTGGCTGACCTCGTAACCGGCCAGCTTAAAAATGTTAACAACGTGCGCGTCGGCAAGATCGAGCATATAGCGCAGGCTGCGCAAAACATCGTTAGTCATCATATTGGGTGTCTCTAGGCGGGTGTTGGGATAACAACGAAACAAACGGGACAGATTTTTTCTGCACGAAACCACTAGAAAA
>JACQEQ010000213.1 GCA_016200445.1 Gammaproteobacteria bacterium
ATCGTATTGAAAGAAGCGAAGAAGAAATAATTTATTAAGAGGTGGCGATGCGTTGGATCGTCTGCCTCAGTACAAATTTCGGTGCCGCACGCTGTGTGCGCATAAGTACAACGCAATAGCGTAGATTTAAGGGGTTTAAGACTATGGATAAGAAAGAATCACGTATGCGTCGCGCTCGCCGTACGCGCGCAAAAATTCGCGAGATGGGTGTCTATCGCCTTTCTGTGCATCGAACACCCCAGCATACTTACGCACAGGTTCTTGCTCCCAATGGTAGCGAAGTAGTGGTGTGTGCCTCAACATTGGAAAAACACGTACGTGAAGAATTAGTAAATGGCGGTGTGAAGCACGGCGGAAATATAAAAGCGGCTGCAGTAGTCGGCAAATTGCTTGCGGAGCGCGCAAAAGAAAAAGGCGTAACCAGCGTTGCGTTTGACCGTTCTGGTTTTAAATATCATGGCCGCGTGAAAGCGCTGGCGGATGCTGCTCGTGAAGGTGGGTTGCAATTTTAACTGTCAGTTTGGCGCAACGCGTCGCAAGACAAAGGTAGAACGCTATGGCGAGTATCGAATCCAGTAAGAACGACGGATTTATTGAAAAATTGATAGCCGTTAATCGTGTTTCAAAAACGGTAAAGGGTTGTCGTCAGTTCGGTTTCGCCGCCTTGACCGTGGTTGGTGATGGCAAGGGTAATGTAGGTTTCGGCCGTGGAAAAGCGCGCGAAGTACCTGTTGCGGTACAAAAGGCCATGGAACATGCGCGTAAAAATATGTGCAAGATTTCATTAAGTGGCAAGACTTTACAATATCCAATCACTGCTACTCACGGTGCTGCAAAAGTGTTTATGCAGCCTGCATCCGATGGCACTGGCATTATTGCCGGTGGTGCAATGCGCGCAATTTTCGAGGCGGTTGGTGTCAGTGATGTACTTGCTAAATGCATCGGTAGTAACAACCCGATTAATGTTGTCCGCGCAACAATGCAAGGCTTGCAACATATGGCCTCACCCGATGACGTCGCAGCCCGGCGTGGTAAATCAGTGAAAGACATTCTGGAATAAACCATGGCTACGCCCAAAAAAATGCTCAAAGTAACCTTAGTGCGTAGCACTGCGGAAAAGATCGCATCTCATAAAGCCTGTGTTGCAGGTTTGGGTTTGCGTCGTATGCGCCACACTGTGACTGTTGAAGATACGTCAGCAGTGCGGGGAATGGTAAATAAAGTTAAGTATCTATTGAAAGTTGAGGAAGCGTGATATGCGCCTGAATACTTTACGACCCAGCCCAGGTTCTAAGCCAAGTGCAAAGCGCGTTGGTCGCGGTGTTGGTTCAGGTTTGGGTAAAACATGCGGACGTGGCCATAAGGGGCAGTCGGCACGTGCAGGTGGCTTTCATAAAGTTGGCTTTGAAGGCGGTCAGATGCCAATGCAGCGTCGATTGCCCAAGTTTGGCTTCAATTCGCGGATGTCCGATCTAAATGCGGAGATACGTCTGCATGAATTGGAGCGTATTTCTGCTGACATTATTGATCTGTCTGCGTTAAGGATTGCTGGCATGGTCGGAATCAAAGTGTCGTCAGCGAAAGTTATATTGTCAGGAACAATTTCAAAAGCCGTGCATTTGCGCGGAATTTTAGTAGCTATTGAAGCAGCCGGTGGAAAGATCGAGGAATAAGTGGTCGCATCCCGCTCAGGTGTAATGGATGCGCTTGGCGCGGGCAAATTGTCGGAGCTAAAGTTCCGGCTATTGTTTGTGTTAGGTGCTCTCGTTGTCTATCGTGTTGGAACGTTTATTCCGGTTCCAGGTATTGACCCTGGTGCCTTTGCTGCGCTATTTGAACAACAGCGCGGCACGATTTTGGATATGTTCAATATGTTCTCCGGCGGCGCGCTGCAACGGCTGTCGGTATTTGCTTTAGGAATCATGCCGTACATTTCGGCGTCGATCATCGTTCAGTTACTGACGGTTGTGGTGCCAGTGCTTGAGCAATTACGTAAGGAAGGTGAAGCTGGCCGGCGCAAAATAACGCAGTACACGCGTTATGGAACTGTAGGTCTCGGTGCATTTCAGGCGCTAGGTGTTGCGATCGCGCTGCAAAGCCAAAGTGTGAACAATGTACAGATCGTGAGTGATCCGGGGGCGGGTTTTGTATTCACGGTCGTTATTACTTTGGTCACCGGGACAATGTTCCTCATGTGGTTAGGTGAGCAGGTTACTGAGCGTGGTATTGGTAATGGAATATCGATAATTATTTTCGCCGGTATCGTTGCTGGATTACCCTCTGCCATTGGCAAGACTCTGGAGCTGACGCGTGTTGGCGAACTCCATATTTTAACGATGTTTGTGTTGATTGCCTTAGTGTTGTTGGTCACTGCATTTGTTGTATTCATGGAGCGTGGCCAGCGCCGCATTACTGTTAACTATGCAAAGCGACAACAAGGTCGTCGTATGTACGCTGGGCAGACTAGTCATTTACCCTTGAAGGTCAATATGGCCGGGGTAATTCCACCTATCTTTGCGTCGTCAATTATTCTTTTTCCAGCTACATTGGGCGGTTGGTTTGGGACCAGTGAAGGTATGGGTTGGTTAAAAGATTTATCGCAGACATTGTCACCAGGCCAGCCTCTGTATGTTTTGCTATATGCAGTAGCAATTATTTTTTTCTGCTTCTTTTATACAGCGTTGGTTTTTAAGCCGCAGGATACAGCAGACAACTTAAAGCGTTCTGGGGCATTTATTCCTGGTATCCGTCCTGGTGACCAGACAGCAAAATACATCGATACTGTCATGTCTCGCTTGACGGTTTGGGGTGCGATCTATGTGACCTCTGTTTGTCTGCTACCAGAATTTTTGATCCTGAATTGGAACGTGCCGTTTTATTTCGGAGGCACGTCACTGTTAATTATCGTTGTTGTGGTGATGGATTTTATGGCACAAGTGCAAGCGCATTTGATGTCGCACCAATATGACGGTTTGATGAAGAAGGCCAAATTGAAATAGCACTGGATGTCCATGTGCCGGGAGAAGTGATATGAAAGTTCGTGCGTCGGTAAAAAAGCTGTGTCGTAACTGCAAAATTGTTCGCCGCCATGGTGTAGTACGCGTTGTTTGTAGTGAAGCGCGTCATAAGCAACGCCAAGGCTGATCAATGGTTGCTTTTGAACAGGCAAGGCATTAATATCTCGCGTTTTCTTTGACCCAGTGGTTCGTCTAGTTTAGGAGAAGTGCTTAATGGCACGCATTGCAGGTGTAAATATTCCCGTGCAGAAACATGCATGGATCGCGTTAACCTCGATCTATGGTATTGGCCGTACCCGTGCGCGAAAGATTTGTGATGCAGCGAAAGTAGATCCTGCGCGCAAAGTAAAGGATCTTTCGGAAGCAGAGGTCGAGGCGATCCGTGTCGAGATTGCCAAGCAGCCGGTCGAAGGTGATTTACGTCGCGAAGTTTCCATGAATATTAAGCGCTTGATGGACATGGGCTGCTACCGTGGTATGCGGCACCGTCGTGGCTTGCCGGTTCGCGGCCAACGCACGCGTACTAATGGCCGCACGCGTAAGGGTCCACGTAAACAAATTCGCAAAAACTAAACTTATCACTAGGTTGACACATGACTACTAAGCCCGCCGCTGCGCGTACGCGCAAAAAGGTAAAGAAGAATGTTAGCGATGGGATTACTCATATCCACGCTTCGTTCAACAACACGATCGTCACTATCACTGACCGCCAAGGCAATACATTGGCGTGGGCAACCTCGGGTGGTTGCGGTTTTCGCGGTTCTAGAAAGAGCACGCCATTTGCTGCGCAGGTTGCTGCCGAAAAGGCAGGCACAGTTGTGAAGGACATGGGTATGAAAACCATGGAAGTTTGGGTCAAAGGACCCGGGCCAGGTCGTGAGTCAGCAGTGCGCTCACTCAATGCGCTTGGTTTCAAAATCACTAATATTTCGGATGTGACACCCATTCCACACAATGGTTGCCGCCCGCCGAAACGTCGTCGCGTTTAATTCGGGAGAGTACCTTTGGCTAGATATATTGGTCCCAAATGCCGCTTGTGCCGCCGCGAAGGCGGGAAGCTGTTTTTGAAAGGCGAAAAATGTTTCACCAGCAAATGCCCAGTGGAAATTCGTGCCTATCCGCCCGGTCAGCATGGTCAGAAGCGTGGACGTTTGTCGGGTTATGGTGTGCAATTGCGCGAAAAGCAGAAACTACGCCGCATCTACGGCATTCTTGAGCGCCAATTTCGTCGTTATTACGCTGAAGCATCGCGACAAAAGGGCGCAACCGGTGAACGTCTGTTGCAGTTGTTAGAGTCACGTCTTGACAGTGTAGTATTTCGCATGGGTTTTTCCAGTTCGCGTGATGAAGCGCGCCAGCTCATTCGTCATAAAGCCATTACGGTAAACGGCCGGGTCGTGACCATACCATCTCGGCAAGTGTGTCCAGACGAAGTGGTTTCCATTGGTACCAAAGCAAAAGTTCAGTTACGTATTAAAGCCGCCCTCGATATGGCAGCACAACGTGGATTTGCCGACTGGGTTGATGTCGATGTTGAAAATATGCGCGGCGTCTATAAGTCGCGTCCGGAACGTAGCGACCTGCCATCGGAAATTAACGAACACATGGTGGTGGAGTTGTATTCGAAATAATTTCGTATCGGGATTTCAACAATTCGGCCATCGTAAATATACGATCAAGTCCGACCCTACTGGAGAAAACTATTCATGCAGGGTACTGTTTTAGATTTCCTCAAGCCACGTTTGGTTAATGTTCAGGCGATCAGCTCGCGTCACGCAAAAGTGACGTTGGAACCTTTAGAGCAAGGCTTCGGCCACACACTGGGTAATGCACTGCGTCGTGTGTTGTTGTCTTCGATGCCTGGTTGTGCAGTTACCGAAGTTGAGATCGATAATGTGC